>NZ_JAHHUL010000006.1 GCF_019008365.1 Phosphitispora fastidiosa
CTTGTCAAAGTGACCGTGAAAACGATTAACATGCCGCATGTAGTCATTCTGAGTTTTGGGGCTGAACCCTGCAAGTTTCAGGTTCATTTGCATTTTCTCAAATAATCCGTCCATAGAACCAACTCCTTAAGAATTGTTTTTCTTTAATTCTAAAGGAAAAATGGTAGAATGAACGAATTTTTGGGGGAGGAAACAAAACAGCCAGTTTTAGCCAGCCACCGCGTCAGCGGTTTCGTTCAACAACTCTGGAAACGGCTCCGCTGTAGCCCCGCCCAACTTTCCCCGTCCTCAGGCTGTCACGATTTTTGCGACTATGGGGCAGTGTGTTGGGTGGCAAAAATCGCGCCAGCCGGTGGGGCGGAAAAGTTCATTTAGCTCCAATGCGTTATGTGAAATTCAACTAGGCGTTTTAGGGTCAAAAAAAGATGACCAATGAATTAACATTGTCACCTTAAGATGTTACACATCGTTTCATACAGTCAGTTAGATGTGTATAGTCCTTAATAGATTCTATTGATGCCTCAAGAAGTTCTTTGATATCAACAGCATCCCAGTTTAGATCAAAATTACAGTGTGCTGCCAGAGTTCGAATGAATTCGCGAGTTGCACGTCCGTTACCCTCTCTAAATGGTTGAATTGCATTGATTTCAGACATATAATAAGCCGCGCGATTTGAGAACACATCACTATTTGTACCTTTAAGATAGTTTTCAGATTGAAGTTTATTGAATAAATCAGTTGCAAATGGAACAATGTATTGGGACTGGGCAAAAGGAGTACCGTCTTTTGAGATGTTTTCATCCCTTATTAATCCGGCAAAAGGAAAAATATCTTGAAAAATATAATAATGTATTTTTTGCAGATGCTGCAGATCGAAATTATCGGTTAGAGGTTTAACAGCCAGTTCTAATAACCTCTGAGCTGAGTAAAGTGATTCGGCTTCCTTTAAAAGACGGGCATCCTTAATATCAAGTTTGTTTATTAGAATGTCTGCAGGATAGCAGTATTTTGAATTTAATGAACCATATTTCATTGAGATATCCATAAGAAATACTACCTGATTTTACCTTTAATATATTTTGTTATATCATCGATGGCTTGCTCACTGGTAACCTTCCCTCTAAGGTATCTGTGGCCATTTGTGATGGCCCGTTTATTCATTTTCAATCCTTCAATAGCAAGGGTAGCTTTTACATTAGATAGATTTTTCTTAATTTCATTATCACTCATTAACTTCATAATTTTTCATTCCTTTCAACACTGAACACACTTTCTATTACTATTATATTGTTTATTCTAACGGTAGTCAAAAAGGAAATCCTGAATAGAGAAGGAAATAAGAACAACTTGGGAGCCTAGTTGAACATCGCCTAAACCAGCTAGTAAACGTCAAGAGTTTTTTAAAAAATATTTTTTTCCCTTTTAAAAAGGCATAGCAAAGCAAGCCTACCAATGGTAGACTTAAGAAAAGCAGTAACCGTGTTGATTCTAGGTCAGTTTAAAGGGTTCGTTTTTTCGCCACATACCATAGATAATTCTTAGCAGTTTGTTAGCTGTAGCAACCAAGGCTACCATTTTAGGTTTACCCGTACCTACTTGTTTCAGATAATAGTTTTGCAATAGAGGATTTACAGATCCCTTTATAGTAGTGCGTATTGCGGCTTTGGCTGCTTGAAATAATGCCTTACGTAGGTAAGCAGACCGGCATAAGCTGTTAGCTGATGGTCACCAGAGAAACGGTTAACATCTTCAGCCAACTGAGCTTTGTGTGTCATGAGTATGCCAATGTACTCACGGAGAACACGTATGTTGGACTGTTGGGAGACTTTGTAGGGCAAACTTGCCTTGGCGGCGGCCAGTAATTTATCATAAATATTTTCCACCCATCCTTTTCGCTGATACTCTGCTTTAAGTAGTGCTAAAACATCTTCTTTAGCGGCTGCTAAAACACTTTCAGGAGTAGGAAAGGCAGCCAGCAGGTGCAGAGAAGAATCCCCGCAAAGTGCAGAGAAAACATTTGAGTAATAAGGGAAAAGCAGATCTAAAACGCTTTGGAATCTTAACTGGGACTCAATATATAACGAATTGATACCATCATAGTGCCGACATAAAACTCTTTGACTTTTGAAACGTCCAAACTTAAAGCAGGCTTGTACATATAAACCTCCTTTGACTCCAGGCAACCACCCATATCGAGTGTTGCGCCGAAACTGGTAACAGCTAGGTGAAGTATACACAGAGAACCATGCAGGCCGTAGGGAGGCCGTACTCCTGAAGCACATTCACACCGTAGTTTGCTTTTAACCAAATGAACTTAAACAGAATTGAAATTCTAATGAGAGATTATAATTTAGCCGGATACAATTGCTACTTAAAATGTGGTTTTAGAGAGGAAGGCAGAAACGTTAGATGAAATTCCGCCGTATGAATGCAAAAAAAGAAACCCTACAATTGTAGGGAATCATTACCTGAAGTTCTTATTCTGATGCCTTGAACCTAGGGCAGATGCAATTAGAAATACTAATTCTTGGCAGTATAAATCCAGCCCTTCTTAGTGTCATCTAGGTTAAGTAATGCTGCTTCCCTGGTATCACCATGAGTTACGCAACCAGGAAGGTCGGGATGTTCGGCAATCCAATAAGTGCCATGATTATCTGTTGACTTTTCCATTTTTATAGGGTACTCTAATGGCTCATATTGTTTGCATTGTTGTTCGATTTCTTCCAGGTTTTCAGGAATGTTAATAAATTCTTCAAGGGTCTTTTTAGAATTGAATAGATTTTTATCGATTTTTTCAAGGTTGATTTTCAGTTTGTTACTCATGTTTTTCATCCTCCTGAACAGTTCCAATAAAAAGAGAGGCCAATTCACTGGCCCGTCAGAAATTACTGTTTTTTAGTTAGACGTTTTTTAGGTTTGAGTAGATTTTGATAAGAAGGTTTTTCTTTGATTTTATTTAGCCCAAGGTAGGACATTAGAGCATTTTGTAAGACATGAGAGAAGTTGACTTTTCTCTCTTCTGCAAGATCATTTAACCATTTTGGAATTGTGAGTGTTTTTTTGATAGCTTTCTGTGCCATTTCATCCCGAATAGGGGGCATCCATACTTCAATTAGTGCGACAAATTGGTTTTTTGCCAAATTTAAACTTGAAATAGTCGATGACTCAGGGATGGATTCGGCTTCTTCCTCCAGACCATATAAATGAAGTTCTAATGCATCTTTAGCCATATAAAGTGCTTCATTTTCGGTATTACCGCATGAAAAGCATCCAGGTAGGTCAGGGAATTCTACCGATATACCATCTTGTTCAATAGAGAAGATAGCGGGGTATACATATTTGTCTTTTTTATTCATTGAGGTTGCCTCCTTGTGATTACCTAAAGATTAAGACTTGCTTGCTTTAAGATGTTTTTAACAGTTTTAGTTGGCAAGTCTTTATTGGGATGTGGGACAGTTACGAGTCCTTTTTTAGAGGGATGTTTTAACTGAAGATGGTCGCCTCTGGACCGAACTTCCTTCAACCATCATCGTATAGTATTTTAAGTATTTCTCTGGATGAATATGATTTCATGTTAGGCTCCTTTAAAAACATCTTCAAACACATTATAACACGTGTGACAATACGTGTCAAAAACAACTCGGGAGGATAGCCGTACATCGCCTAACATTTTAGCCGTGTTTCCGCAGTCGAGCATGCAAAAACACCGGCTAAGCACTGGCATCACCGGTGTCAAGTCATTGTGGTTAAGCTACAATGGGCGGGGAGAAGTTCCTGGGTGACGAATCTTGACGAACATCTGTGGCAGAATATGCAGCAGGAACCGTCGAATGAACTCCTGTGCAGCTACTTTCCACGCCTATGCGCTGGGCCTATTCACAAGAACGCCAGTATGGTATGTATCTCCACATGTATTACAGTTATTTTTGTTTTGCAAAAACAAAAAAGCGTACCGATTGGCACGCTCATTCAGGATAAATCTTAATCTTTATTTGGTACTCCTGTTCACTTGAAGTTACTTGGTAAACTGGGTGTTTTTGCATTTTGGACATGTAGGAACTTCCTCAGTTTTAGTTAATTTTACCGGTTCTTTACAAGAGAGACAGTAGTAGGTTCCTTGTCCTGGTCTTTCACCTGCTGCATATGCCATTTTTTATAACCTTCCCTCAGAAGAATTTACTCATTCGCCACATCGTATCATATAAGGAAGGCATATACAACAAATATTTTGGTTTACTCTTTTTCGGGTTGTCCGGAAGACACAATGAGGAGGAAAGTACATGAGTAATAAAATCAAATTAACCAAGGAAAAGCGGGAAGATATGATAGCATCAATTAAAACATATTTTTCAAAGGAAAGAGACGAGGAACTTGGAGACTTGGCATCGGGATTTGTGTTGGACTTTATCATAGAAAAGCTGGCCCCCGAGTTTTATAATCAGGGTGTCCAGGATTCATATGCCTACATGAATGAGAAAATTGAAGATTTATTAGAAATACAGAAGTGCTAGGATGCCGGGTTGACGCCGGATTTTACCTTGTTTGCCGCGTAGCCAAATAATCCCCTTAGGGATATTACCAGATATTCGGAAATATAGTATAATAGCCAACAGGGGGGAGTTAAAATGGCTAAATACGTCTATCAGGTAGAAGAAGAGATTCGAGGTACTTCAATTGCTGCCAGAGGGAAAACGTCATGGCAGGACCTGGCATCTGCATTCGGGCGGCAGCTGCAGCAGGAACTCATAGCCCGGTTCGGACTGCATACCTGCATTTTTTCGGGTGATGATGGTGTCGAGCTTGCTCAGGGCTGTGCCGGTATGGGAAAGGACTGGTTTAATTTCAAGTTTAGGATTTTCGCCGATATAGCCATTTATCTTGATATGATAAATATACCGTACGAATGGCGTCACCGAGGCGTGGGGTTATTCCTGGTAAATGAATTAAAGGAATTTGCCCGGGGGCACGGTTTAGGTTATATTTTCCTTGGCTCCTATGAACCGTCAAACCCCTTCTGGGAAGACTGCGGCTTTGTGAAAATTACGGACTATCCTGATTTTGTTATCGGGATTGATTCCATGGCCAAATAACGAAAAAAGTTTCTAATATTTGCAGGAATTCCCAAACTGCTGTCGTAACAAGATAAAGTAAAGCAGGTGGAGGCGAAAAGCTGAATGGATTTTAAGCTCAAAATATGGCTTGAAAAGGATGAACAGCCTGTTTTCGGCAGGGGCTTGCTTTGTCTGCTGACCCTGATCAGGCAGCATGGTTCCATAAGAAGGGCTGCTGAAGACCTCGGGATGTCTTACCGGCAGGCATGGGGCAGTATTAAAAAGGCCGAAAGCCGCCTTGGGGTCAAATTATTAATAAAGCACGTGGGAGGTGAATCCGGAGGGGGAGCACAGCTTACAGATGAGGCCAGGCAGTTGATGCTCAAATATGGGGACTTTATGCGTGATGCTGAGGAAGCTGTTAAGCTTGTTTATGCCAGATACTTCGAGCAGTAATTTTTTTCTGCTCGTTATGCTTAGCTGAGCATAACGGTTTTAGATGTAATTTAAACTAGAAGCGAGAAGAATAAAGGAAGATTATTGAGGAGGTTCGACAATGTTCACAAAAAACAGGTTATGGGTTATAATGTTGATTGTCTTAATGCTGACGGTATCAGCAGCCGGCTGCACGGGAGCCAACCAGGAACCGCCAAAGGAGGATGCCGGTAAACAGGTACAGGAACCGGCTGTTAAGGAGGTCATACTGGCCACAACTACCAGTACCACTGACAGTGGACTGCTGGATGTACTTAAGCCGGAGTTTGACAAACAGACCGGTTATGACCTGACAATAGTATCAGTAGGCAGCGGAGCAGCCATTGCCATGGGTGAAAAAGGGGAGGCTGATGCCCTGCTGGTGCACTCCCCCAAAGATGAACAGAGGATTGAAGATTCCGGAGTTGCTGTAGACAGGCAGCTTGTCATGCATAATGATTTTGTGCTGGTTGGTCCTGCTGATGACCCGGCAGGAATCAAGGGTCAGCCTGTAGAAGAGGCATTTAAGGCCATCGCAGATAAGAAGGCCCTGTTCCTCTCCCGGGGAGATGAGTCCGGGACTCATAAGAAAGAGCTTGGAATCTGGGAAAAAGCCGGTATATCACCTGCTGGTGAGTGGTATCAGGAAACTGGGACCGGGATGGGCGCTACCCTTAATGTTGCTGCCGAAAAAAAGGGATATACCCTTACTGACCGTGCTACATACCTGGCCCTGAAGGAAAATATGAACCTGCAGATTCTTCTGGAAGGTGATCAGGCTCTGCTTAATATCTATCATGTAATGCAGGTAAATCCGGAGATGTTTGATAAGGTTAATGTGGAGGGCGGCAAAGCATTTGTTGATTTTATGGTTGCTCCCGAAACTCAGGAGATAATAAAGACCTTTGGCAGTGATAAATTTGGTCAGCCGCTGTTTTTCCCTGACGCCGGGAAAGAGGAATAAGCTGGTCTCACAGTGATCAACCATCAGCATAATACGAGTCAAACGGAGTGTAGGTAATGGAATCAGTTTGGATAGGAATCCGGGAGGCTGTCAGGCTTTTATTGACAGGAGACCCGGAAGTCCTTAGAATTACTTTTCTTACGTTAAAAGTATCGGGGACAGCTACTCTAATCAGCCTGGTCCTGGGAATACCGCTGGGGGCTTTCTTAGCCTTGGGCAGGTTTCGCGGCCGCAGGTTCCTGATGTCTTTGGTTAACACAGGCATGGGAATGCCGCCTGTGGTTGCCGGCCTTTGGGTGACATTATTTATGTGGCGAAATGGACCTCTGGGGTTTTTCCACTTGATGTATACTCCTTCGGCGATGGTTATCGCCCAGTCAGTAATTGCAGCTCCCATTATTACAGGAATTTCTGCAGCTGCCTTCCAGCAGGTTAACGGAAGGCTCAGACTCCAAATATTGGCTTTGGGGGCTTCCAGGCTGCAGATGGGGATACTTCTGCTGCGTGAAGTAAAACTGCCATTGATGGCTGCCGTTATGGCGGGATTTGGAGGGGTAATATCTGAGGTTGGAGCTTCGACAATGGTTGGGGGTAATGTCCTGGGGCGGACCAGAGTGCTGACAACTGCTACGGTAATGGAGGTTTCCAAAGGCAACTACGATATTGCCATCGCCCTGAGTGTCATTTTAATGGTCCTGGCTTATGGAGTCACCTTAGCCCTGACAATTCTGCAGCAACGGGGGAACCGCACATGATACAATCGCAGACGACTGACCTGGTTTTGAGTGCCAAGGGAGTTTCTGTAATCAAGGATAAAAAGCAGATTCTTGAAATATCTGAGACTTCTGTTTACACCGGTGAGTTCCTGGCAATAACAGGACCAAATGGAGCGGGCAAGAGTACCCTGCTTAAAGTCCTGGGGTTTCTGGAACCGGTTTCAGCGGGAGAGATTTCTTTTAAAGGCACACCGGTGAAGACTGCAAGGGACATCCTTGCTGCCAGGAGAAGGATGGCTATGGTTTTCCAGGATCCCCTGCTCCTTTCGGGCACAGTTTTGTACAATGTGGCTGTTGGTCTAAAGCTGCGGGGCATATCAAAAGATAAACGACTGCCGCTGGCAGCGCATTGGCTGGAGAAACTGAAGATCGCCCACCTGGGCAAGCGAAATGCACATACCCTGTCGGGTGGTGAGGCCCAAAGGGTCAGTCTGGCCAGAGCTTTGGCTCTGGAACCTGATGTATTGTTTATGGATGAGCCCTTTACTTATCTGGACCTGCCCACCAGGGCGGCTCTGGTCAGTGAATTGAAAGAAATTCTTGCCGAAACAGGCACAACGGCAGTTATGGTGACTCATGACCTTAATGAAATGCCCTTTCTGGCAGACCGTCTGCTTGTGATGATGGAAGGGGAGATTGCCCAGACGGGGCCGGTAAACCGGGTATTGTCGTATCCCGGGAATATTTGTGTTGCCGAGTTCCTCGGAGTGAGCAACATATGGCCCGGCAGGATTAGCGGGGGTGAACCTGGGCGGTACACGGTAACACCTGCTGCAGATAAGGGCACAGTTTTGGAGGTATGCACCGGCTGGGACGGAGGCTATTCCCGCGATAGAGATGTGTCGGTTTGCATCAGACCCGAATACCTTACAGTTACCACAGATAAGGACAAACATGTTCCGGGAACTAATCGGTTAGAGGGGATAATCTTAGAGGTCTACCCCTATGGATACAGTTACAGGCTCAAAATAGAGGCAGGTATCGGAAGGGACCTAAAACTTGTTGCCCTGGTGCCGGCGGCTCATTTTTTAAAGCCTCCTAAACCGGGTGAGGCAGCCGGGGTCTACATTCCGCCGGAAAAAATTCATATGATACAGGATTAATACCGGGTTAGCAGTGGGTTAATACCGGATTAGGTTTTAATCAATACAGGCGCTTCCCGATTGGCAGGGGAAGCGCCTGTATTTTGGTGCGGCTTTGAGAACACCTTCAGGTTTATCTTTACATAGAGTAAAGTGAAAACATATTTTCCGGGAGGTAATTTTGATGCTTACAAATTGGTGGCCCCTTACTGATACAGGAGCGGCTGTCGCCTATATCAAAGGGGGCCCGCTGGCCCCCGACATTAATGGTATTGTTATATTCAGGAATGTGTCTGGCGGAACCCTTGTATCGGCAGATATTGCAGGGCTGCCGCCGTACCGTCCTGCTGAAGGTGAGAGGGACTCGGTAGGGCCTCATGGGTTTCATATACATGATAGGGGAAATTGCCAAATCGGAGACCCTAATGACCCGTTCCAGGCGGCAGGAGAGCATTGGAATCCGGATAACCAGCCTCATGGAAATCACGCGGGAGATTTCCCGGTGCTGTTTTCTAACGGGGGCTGTGCCATGATGACCTTCTTTACCGGCAGGTTCAGGGTTAGGGATGTCATAGGCAGGGCTGTTATAATTCATCAAAATCCCGATGATTATCGGACCCAGCCGGCCGGTGATGCCGGGAAGCGGCTGGCATGCGGGGTGATTGGGTCTGTTTGAAAGCAAGGAAGAGGCAGATGATTCCTCTGGGAATATCTGCCTCTTCGAAGTTTTTTGCCAGATTATTAATTATTTAAGCCAGGCGTCAACCTTATCGGAATTGTTCTCTACCCATTCTTTGGCCGCATCTGCCGGTTCCATACCGCTTTGGACTTTAACCATGACTGCCGCCATATCGGCAGGTTCCCAGCTAAACTTGTCGAGGAAGTTATATACTTCCGGCATATCGTCTTTCAGGCCCTGGCGGACCAGGGTGTGGATTTCTTCTTCACCGCCATAGATTCCTTTGGGGTCATCGAGATACTTGAGCTCCCATTTGGCAAATTTCCAATGCGGAGTCCAGCCGGTGACTGCAATCCATTCCTCTGCATTAACGGCTTTCTCCAGTGAAGCTGCCATTGCCGCACTGCTGCTGTCCTGGAGCTTCAGGTCAAGGCCGTAATCAGTAATGGCTTGCTCTGTAGCCTGCATGATCCCTGCTCCGGGCTCAATACCGACGATGCGTTCCTCGAACTTATCTTTTGCTCCATTCAGTTCTTCAATAGAATTAATTGTCACATATTCAGGAACTACCAGGCCAATTTTAGCTCCCGTGAGATTGGCACCCAGGTCTTCTACCTTATCGCCTACTTCTTCCATAAAGGCTTTGTGGGTCCCTGGCAGCCAAGCTGCAACCATACCGTCGAAACTGCCTTCTGCGACTCCCTGGAACATGACCCCGGCATCAACTGGGGTTATCTTTGTTTCATAACCAAGCTTGTCTTCCAAAATGGCTTGCACTACATGGGTACTGGCAATTTCAGAATCCCATTCAACATATCCCAATTCCACCTGGCCTTTGCTTTCAGGCTTGGTGTTTTGTTCACCGGGTGCGTTTTCACCATTCCCTGTACATCCTGCCAATGATACCAGAAGCAGGATAGAGAGTACAGCAGTTAAAATACGAAATTTCCTTGACATACATCAACCTCCTAAGTATTTTTTTTATTTCTTTTCCCCAGGCTTTGAGTAATCCGGTCTAGGATAATAGCAAGGATTACTACACCGAGGCCGCTTTCAAAGCCCATCCCCACTTTAAGCCTGGAAATAGCCCGCAGCACCAGTCCACCCAGTCCGCCGGCGCCAATCATGGCTGCGATGACTACCATTGAGAGAGCCAACATTATAGATTGGTTTATTCCAGCCATAATTGTAGGCATTGCCATAGGCAGCTGGACCTTGAACAATTTCTGCCGCGGTGTGGAGCCAAAGGCTTCAGCCGCTTCTATGAGTTCCTCGGGAACCTGCCTGATGCCCAGACCGGTAAGCCTGATGGTTGGGGGCATGGAAAAAATAACAGTTGCAAATGTAGCCGAGACAACGCCGATATCCAGGAGCATTATTGCCGGGATGAGGTAAACAAAAGCTGGCATTGTCTGCATGAAGTCCAGCAGGGGTGTGAGTATATTGTTTGCCATTTTGTTCCTGGCAGTCAGTATCCCCAGCGGCATCCCGAATAAAAACGAAATAGAGGTCGCTACAGTAACCAGTGACAGGGTTTCCATGGTGGCGCTCCACAACCCCAGGTTATATATCAGGCTGAGCCCGAAAAGTGTAAAAAGTGCAATTCTCCGACCCGCCAGAAACCAGGCCAGGACTGCAAAAGCCAGAATCAAAAGGGGTGATGGAATAAAAAGGAGTGTGTCCACCATCCCGTCAATAACCGTGTCAATACCTTTAGTTACCGCATCAAAAAAGGTCTCCAGGTTGTCTCTGAGAAAAAAGATAAAACCTTCAACCCAGCTGCCTATGGGAATTTTAGTCTGCATAATGTCAGTAACAGGTTGAAAAATATCAGACATCTGCTGAACCCCCTTTACCCATCTGGCCGGCAAGTCCTGCCAGAACCGAACCGCGTATAATAATACCCTTTAACTTATCATCTTCATCCAAAACCGCCAGGGGCAGTTTGGACTCAGCTATAGTAGGGAGCAGATCGGTTACCGGAGTATCACTGCTTACTCTGGGTACGGCAGTCAGCAGAATGGAATCCAGGGTCTTCTCGCCTTTTTCGGCTGCGGCCAGGGCTTCTTCTGCCAGCACCACTCCTTTTAAGGTGCGTTCTTTATCAACCACAAATATGCTGGACAGTCCGTTTTCCTTCATCCTTCTCAGAGCAACACGGGGCCCGTCTTTGAGCATCAATAGCGGTGAAGGGGCCTTCATGACATCTGAAGCAGTAAGAACTTTACTCCTGTCAACATCCTCAACAAACCTTTCCACATACTCATCAGCAGGAGAGGTCAGGATTTCTTCAGGTGTACCTATCTGGACCACTTCCCCGTCTTTCATCAGAGCTATCCTGTCCCCGATTTTAAGAGCTTCATCAAGGTCATGGGTAATAAAGATGATGGTTTTGTTCATCTTTTTTTGCAGGTCCAGGAGTTCGTCCTGCATCTCTTTTCTTATCAACGGGTCCAGGGCGCTGAAGGCCTCGTCCATCAGCAGTATATCAGGGTTTGAAGCTAAGGCCCTGGCCAGGCCGACTCGCTGCTGCATGCCTCCGCTCAGTTGGTCAGGCAGGTTGTTTTCCCAGCCTGTTAAACCGACCAGATCAAGGGCTTGCTGGGCTTTTTTTTCACGCTCTGCTTTATCAAATTCCTGGATTTCAAGACCAAAAGCGGCATTCTCCAGTATAGTCCGGTGCGGGAAAAGAGCAAAACGCTGGAAAACCATGCCGAGCTTTTTTCTGCGGATTTCCCTGAGGGCATTCTTGTCCATTATGGTAATATCCTCACCGTCGATAAACACTTTACCGCTGGTGGGCTCAATTAGCCTGTTCAGGCACCGGATGAGAGTAGATTTCCCGCTTCCGGAAAGCCCCATGACAACAAATGTTTCACCTTCATCAACTGAAAAGCTGACATTATTGATTCCTACCGCTTGTTTTGTTTTGGCCAGGATATCATCCTTGGATTTTCCCTCTTCCAGGTACTTTAGGGCTTTTTCGGGATGGTCCCCGAATATTTTGACAAGCTTGTCTATAACTACTTTGGGCAAATTATACCACCATCTTTTCGGGTTATATTTCCAAACATCCGCCAACTTAATTGTAGTATAGCAAGTTGTCGGATGTCAACCATTGATTGGAACGTTTAATTTATTATGTTTTTATCTAAAGCAAATGATGCGTTGATTAAAAAAAAGACCTCCACTATGAGTGGAGGTCTTTATTCTGCAGGCTGGCCAAAACCAGCAGTGTTTTGATGGTATTTTCAATTTCCTCTTCCAGTTGTTGTTTTTCCCGGAAGAGCTGTCCTAGTTTAGCTTCTATTTCAGAAACGACACTGCCCAGGTTTTCGCCTTCTACATACCGGGCAGCCTTTTCCCGGGAATTAACGATGACTCCCTTGCTGGGAATGCTCCTGACAATATCACACCCCTCCAGGAGTGAAATGGCCTTCCGGATGGTTTCCGGAGACACCTGGTACTTTCCGGCTAAAAGGGATCTGCCTCTTAGACTGCTTCCTTCAGAATAAATTCCTTCAGAGATTGCCTGGGCCAGGTCGACGGCAATAATCTCATATCTGGCGATACCCGGTTTACGGGACATATTAATCCTTCCTCCAACTCTTATTTCAATTTCCTCTGGAAAATTAAGTCTCTGAAATTAACTGCTAATTAGATTTTACAGAACTAAGAACCATATTGTCAACAAAAGGAGACGGGAAAAGATGCAGACCCGGTTTAGTTCTTTAACATAAAAAGCACATCTGCTATAATATAGATATTATGGTAACATAGCCGAAGTGTAGTTAACGGAGGAATTATGACAAATAAGCCTTTTGCAGAAGTAATTGTAGATATATCCGCCAGAAACCTTGACCGGGTTTTTCATTACAGCATCCCTCCGGAAATCAACGTACCCCTGAGAGCGGGCGCCAGAGTTGTGGTATCGTTTAGCGGCAGGAAGGTAGAAGGTTATATTGTTGGTTTTTCTGATGTGTCGGAGGTTTCCGGCATAAAAAATATAAGTGAGGTTCTTGACCCCGAGACCTGGCTGCCTGCTGACCTGATTGCTCTTGCCGGATGGATGGCCGACAGGTACATGTGTTCCACCGTTACAGCTATAAAAGCACTTATGCCTGCCGGCGCCAGGACGACCGGACAGACATTTTTTGTTCCGGCAGATTCCCCTGAGGTGGTTCCTGTGGCTCTGCTGGCCGGTCTGGAAAGAGAAGTATTTGACTATGTCTGCCGCAGGGGTAAAGTCCCCCAAAAAGAAATGTTCAGCAGGTTTGGGGGCCGGGAACTGGAGACGGTTCTCAAAGAACTTGGCAGCAGGGGCCTGATAGAGGTTGTCAGGGTAATTAAACCCAGGCTGAAACCACGTCAGGTCCAGGTGATTGAATTAGCGTTAAACCGTGAGGAATGCGAAAGAGTAATAAAAGATATAGCGGGCAAGGCGCCAAAACAGGGTGCAGTTCTGAGAACAGTTTACGAGTATGGCAGCCTGCCGGCCGCTGAGCTCTCCGGTTTGGCCGGAACAACACCGGCAACTGTCAGAGAACTGATTAAGAAGGGTTATCTGGCAGCCAAGACTGTTGAAATAAGACGAGACCCCTATGCATCACGATCATTTACCGAAACAGAACCACTAAAGCCGACACCTGAGCAGGAAAAAGCGCTGCAGAGGCTGCAAAAAGCCATAACATGCAGCAGACTTGAGACATTTCTGCTGCATGGGGTTACCGGCAGCGGAAAAACCGAAGTGTACCTGCAGGCTATAGATTGCTGTATTAAATCTGGAAAACAGGCCATCGTACTGGTTCCGGAAATTTCCCTGACTCCCCAGATGGTGGAAAGGTTCAAAGGGCGCTTCGGGAACCTGGTGGCTGTTTTACACAGCCGTTTGTCTGCGGGGGAGCGCTATGACGAGTGGCGGCAGATTAAAACAGGAAGGGTTCGGGTTGTTGTAGGGGCCAGGTCGGCGGTTTTTGCACCCTTTGATAAACTGGGCCTGATTATTATTGATGAAGAACATGAAACCTCATATAAGCAGGAGGACAGTCCCAAGTACCATGCCAGAGAAGTTGCCATTGCCCGGGGCAGGCTTACTAACTGTGTTGTTGTGCTTGGCAGTGCGACACCGTCCCTGGAGTCTTATTCCAGGGCTCTTGCCGGAAGGTACAGCCTGCTGACCATTGAAAACAGGGTCAGCGGACAGGCGCTGCCGGAGGTTACAATTGTGGACCTGCGGGAAGAGATGAAAGCAGGCCACAGGAGTATCTTCAGCAGGGAACTTATTGGACGAATTGGGGATGTTTTGGCTCGCAGGGAGCAGGTTATTCTCTTTCTGAACAGGAGAGGCTATGCGACTTTTATTGTTTGCAGGGAGTGCGGGCTGGTTATGAAATGCCCCAAATGCAGTATTACACTTACCCTGCATGCAGATGAACATGAACTCAGATGTCACTACTGTGACTTCAGGATAAAAGCCCCGAATATATGTCCTGATTGTGCCAGCGCCAGCATAAGGCAGTTTGGGGTGGGCACCCAGAGGGTGGAAAGTGAGATTGCCAGGTGGTTTCCCGATGCCCGGGTGGCCAGGATGGATATGGACACAACTACCGGAAAGGGTTCTCATGAGAAAATTCTAAACAGGTTCCGGGATGGCGGCATTGATATTCTGGTAGGAACCCAGATGATTGCAAAAGGTCTGGATTTCCCTGGGGTGACCCTGGTAGGTGTGATTACTGCAGATACATCTCTGAATCTGCCGGATTTCAGGGCCGCGGAAAGAACCTTTCAGCTCCTTACTCAGGTGGCCGGCAGGGCCGGGCGCGGCAAAAGACCGGGTGAAGTCGTTGTTCAGACATATACCCCGGAACATTATAGTGTGGTATATGCAAAAAACCATGATTACAGGGGTTTTTTCCGGGAAGAATTAACCTTAAGGGAAATTCTTGAGTATCCGCCATACTGCTCACTGGTGCGCATAGTTATTTCCGGAAAGACTGAAAATAACGTTATCCAGGGTAGTGAGATGACAGCATCAAAACTTTCACAGGAGTTTAGCCGGTACAGCCTTGGGATAACACAGCCCCTGCTGGGGCCGGCGCCGGCGCCTTTGAGCAAACTGCGCAACCGGTACAGGTGGCAGATTTGCATCAGAGGAACTCCCGGAAGCCTGCTGCGCAGGGTCATCCGGAAAGCGCTGGAATCGCAGCAAAATGACCCCCTGTTTGCCACACTGAAGGTCAGTGTTGATGTTGACCCACTTGGTATGATGTAATATGTTGCTTATTCATAAGGAGGTAGAGCGATGGCGGTATATAGAATTGTGGAGATGGGTGAGCCGGTACTAAGGGAGAAGGCACGACCGGTACCTAAGATAACACCAAATGTGATTAAACTGCTGGAAAATATGGCAGAAACCATGTATGAAGCCAGGGGTGTGGGCCTGGCAGCTCCTCAGGTTGGTGTATCCAAAAGGATTGTAGTGGTGGATGCGGGTGATGGTCTTATTGAGCTGATAAATCCCGAAATTATTTCCCAAGAGGGTCTGGCCACAGATTCTGAGGGTTGTCTCAGTATTCCCGGGATCAGCGGAGAAGTGCAGCGGGCAGCAAGAGTTACAGTCAGGGCACTGGACAGGGAAGGCCGGGAAAGGGAATATGAGGGTGAGGGGCTTTTAGCCCGTGCCTTCCAACATGAGCTAGACCACCTGGAAGGGATTCTGTTTGTTGACAAAGCACAGAATATCAAGAAAACCTAATACAATTCCAAAGCCCGGCAGATTATTGCCGGAAGGGATTTAAAGCGAGGTAATCAATATGCGAATAGTATTTATGGGGACACCGGACTTTGCTGTCCCGTGTCTGAAGGCGCTAAAAGATTCGGGCCATGAAATTATAACAGTGGTGACCCAGCCGGATAGGCCTAAGGGCAGGGGGCACAGGCTTACCCCCCCTCCTGTAAAAAAGGCTGCTCTGGAAGCCGGCTTAAGGGTCTGGCAGCCGGAAAAAATTAAAACACCGGAATGTGTTGCCGAGCTGCGGCAGTTGTCTCCTGATATTATTGTGGTTGTGGCTTTCGGACAGCTGCTTTCCAAAGAAATACTGGAAATTCCCCGGTATGGGTGTATTAATGTACATGCTTCATTGCTGCCAAAATATCGCGGGGCTGCTCCTATTCACTGGGCAGTGATTAATGGGGAAAGTGAGACCGGGGTCACCATAATGCAGATGGATGTGGGACTTGATACCGGTGATATGATTCTGATGGGAAGGGTTCCGGTTGCGCCTGAGGACACGACGGGAACGGTCCATGATAAACTGGCGGAAATGGGGGCGGAATTGCTGGCAAAGGCAATAAACCGGATAGAATCAGGGAAGGCTGAGAGGGTTCCGCAGGATAATACCTCTTCCAGCTATGCACCGCTTTTGACAAAAGAAATTGAAAAGATTGACTGGACCAGGAGTTCTGTTGAGATATTCAATCTGGTCAGGGGCCTGAATCCCTGGCCCGGAGCCTATACCCAGCTCGGTGACAAGATCCTTAAAATATGGGGAACCCAGGCCTGTACAATTGACAGGATTCCGGGTCCGATACCCGAATTTTCCGGGCATCAGCCCGGGGAAGTACTTGGAATTATACCTGAAGTCGGGTTTGCGGTGGCTACCGGAAACGGATGTTTGGCAGTAACTGACCTGCAGCTGCAGGGAAACCGGAGGATGAAGGCAGCGGACTTTGTTCACGGACACAATATTACCAAGGGAGTGTTCCTGGATTAGATACAACGTTGGCTCTCGGAAATGACCGTGAGCGAATATGGTGAGGCATTGTACCGATTTTCAGCACTGCCGCCTATGAGTCTAAGCTGCTGCCCCCCGGCAACAAGGCAGCGTCCCCGAACTCGATGGCTCATTGGGTTTTCTTCATAAGATGGCCGCCTCCCGTTTTGGCGGGCCAAAACTTACCGGCGGCCTTCGCCATCTTCGGACATGCGGGGACTCTCTGCCTTGTTGCCGGTGATTTGCAGCAAGACTCATAGCGGCGTCAGTGCAAGGAAAATCTTGTATAACACCTCACCACATTCTGCGGTCATTTCCGGAGCCAACGGGGAACGAACCAAAAGTCCAAGGTATAAATCCTTGGATATCAATGAAATTGTATTTCGTGAGACTTATACTGAGAAGGAGGTTGACGAATGTTTCCTTTTTTATTCTTTGAGCCTACGATGCTTATCCTGATACCGGGACTGATACTGGCAATGTATGCCCAGTTTAAGGTAAAGAGTACTTTTGCCCGGTATCTGCGGGTTAAGGCAGCATCCGGTTATACCGGGGCCCAGGTAGCCAAAAAACTGCTGGAAGAGGCCCGCATCCATGACGTCACTATTGAACAAACAGGCGGTCACCTTTCAGATCATTATGACCCCAGGAAGAAGGTCCTCAGGCTGAGTCAGGAGGTATATAACGGATCATCACTGGCCTCA
The DNA here is from genome assembly GCF_019008365.1 of Phosphitispora fastidiosa. Classification (NCBI taxonomy): domain Bacteria; kingdom Bacillati; phylum Bacillota; class Clostridia; order Eubacteriales; family Peptococcaceae; genus Phosphitispora; species Phosphitispora fastidiosa. The sequence continues at coordinate 17,503 of NZ_JAHHUL010000006.1, forward strand.
CTTGGTGTGGCTGCCCATGAAACAGGCCATGCCATGCAGCATCACAATGGCTATCTGCCCCTGAACATCAGGGCGAATCTGGTTCCTGTGGCACAGATTGGTTCCACTGCGGCTTTCCCGATATTCTTTATCGGTCTGATTTTTCAGACCGGATGGCTGTTAACAGCAGGAATATACCTGTTTACAGCAGTGGTCCTGTTTCAGATAGTCACCCTGCCGGTGGAGTTCAATGCCAGCAGCCGCGCTCTTGCGGGCCTGGAACGGGGAGGGTACATCTCTGCCGGAGAAGCGGGAGGGGCCAAAAAGGTCCTCAATGCCGCTGCTCTTACATACGTCGCCGCAGTGCTAATGAGCCTGCTGCAGCTAGTGCGGCTGCTTGTGTTATCCGGTATGTTCGGAAACAGGGACGATTAAGACAGAGTATACAAAGGCAAATAGGGCGAATCGCAAAGGCGCATAAGGCAGAAATCGGAGTTAGGACGTAAGCAGAAGGGAAGAGCGGTTTGAAAAAGAAAACAGCCCGTAGTATGGCTCTTGAAGTATTATATGCAGTTGACAACGATGGGGCGTATTCAAATATTGCCCTTAACGGCATTCTTGAAAGATACCAGCCGGAAAAGACTGACCGGGGATTTATTACCGAACTTGTATATGGAACTCTAAGGCACTTGGGGACTATTGACTGGGTGTTGGGCAGGTTCCTGAAAAAGCCGCTGGAAACGCTTCCGGTATGGATAAAGAATATCCTGCGTATGGGTGTCTACCAAATACTTTACCTGGAAAGGGTTCCTGATTCAGCAGCCTGTAATGAATCCACCAACCTGGCCAAGAACTTTGGGCATCCCGGAACCGTCAAACTGGTTAACGGAGTTCTCCGGAATGTGGCCCGCAACAGAGACAGCCTGGAATTTCCTGACATAGCCCGGGACCCGGTCAAGGGGATTTCAATCAGGTATTCCCATCCCGAATGGCTTGTGGGCAGATGGGTAGAAGAGTTTGGCGCTGCCGGGGCTGAGGAACTCTGCCGGGCTAATAATGAGATTCCGCCAAATGCCGTGCGGACCAACACACTTAAGACCACCAGGGAGGAACTGCAGAAATTGCTGGAAAAGGAAGGTGTGCATGCAGTACCCGGGGATTTCGCGGCCGAAACACTGATTATTGAGGGATTCCGCTCTGTTGGCAGTCTGACCGCTCACAGGTCAGGGCTGTTCATGGTTCAGGATGAGAGTTCAACTATGGTGGGTCATGCCGTAAGCCCGGAGCCGGGAAGCCTGGTGATAGATGCCTGCAGCGCCCCCGGAGGGAAATCGGCTCACCTGGCCCAGTTGATGGGGGACAGGGGGCAGGTTATAAGTGTGGATGTCCATCCACATAAAATAAGGCTTATTGAGGAAAACGCCGCCCGGCTGGGGATAACCATAATTAATCCTGTAGTGCATGACGCCACAGAGCTTGACAGCAGGTGGGCCGGGGAAGCTGACTATATTTTGGTTGATGCGCCCTGCTCGGGATTGGGGGTTCTTAGAAGGCGCCCTGAAATCAGATGGAGGAAAGAACCGGGACAGATTGCCCATCTGCATGAGCTGCAGGTGAAAATCCTGCAGAGTGCAGCCAGATGCCTGAAACCGGGTGGTGTCCTGGTTTACAGTACCTGTACCATGACACCTGAGGAGAATATCGATACTGTGAGGGAATTTCTCGATACACATGGTCAATTTCAGTTGGAAAGCCTGGCAGGTTTTTTGCCTGAAGCTTTAAGAAACATTAAGGGAACCGATACGATGGAACTGGGATATGTACAGTTTTTTCCGCATATCCATGGTACTGACGGGTTTTTTATCAGCCGCATGAGAAAGCAGAAGTGACAGCCGGTGATTACATTGAATAAAAGCAAAACTATCAATTTGATGGACCTGAGTATTGAGGAGACCGGGGAACTGGTGGCCGGGCTTGGCGAACCTCGATTTAGGGCTGCCCAGATATATAAATGGGTTCATCAGAAGGGGGTTAGCCGGTTTGATGAAATGACCGACCTGTCTCTTAAACTAAGGGAGAGGCTGCAGGCTTTAACCACTCCGGGAAGCCTTGAAATCCTTACCAGACAGAAGTCAAAGGATGGAACAGTAAAATTTCTCTTTGGACTTGCAGACAGAGAGACTGTCGAGAGTGTTTTTTTACCACATGACTATGGCAACAGTGTCTGTGTTTCCACCCAGGTGGGCTGCCGGATGGGGTGCGGCTTTTGTGCCTCAACGATGGGAGGTTTGGTAAGGAACCTGACTCCGGGAGAAATCTACGCCCAGGTTACCGGGATTCAGAATGATACCGGTAAAAGGGTAAGCAGCATAGTGATTATGGGTTCCGGTGAGCCGATGGATAATCTGGACCATGTACTGAAATTTATTACCATGATTACTGCAGCCTCGGGACTTCAAATCGGGGCCAGGCATATCACCTTATCCACCTGTGGAGTGGTTCCCGGAATCATGAAGCTTGCAGCCTTTGACCTGCAGATTACCCTGTCTGTTTCTCTGCATGCTCCCAATGACCTGCTCCGTGATACGATGATGCCGGTCAACAGGAAATATCCTGTCAGGCAGCTCATGGAAGCCTGCCGTGAATATATCTCCGTGACTAACCGCAGGGTAACTTTTGAATATGCGCTCATTAAGGGGGTTAACGATTCTGCCGGCCAGGCGGAAGAACTGGTTAGGCTCCTCCGGGGCATGCTCTGTCATGTAAACCTGATACCCTTAAACCGGGTGGATGAACGGGAGTACCGGCAATCAGACCGGGAGCGGGTCCAGAACTTTAGAGAGGTTCTTGAAGGGGCGGGAATACCGGTTACTGTCCGCCGGGAAAAAGGGGCAGATATCGATGCCGCCTGCGGTCAGCTCCGGCGCCGGGCGGTTAAAGAATGGAGGTGGCCGGATGGGCTTCTTTAATAAGCTGGAGAAGATTTCGGAAAAATACATAGAGGGCTTTTTTAAAAACAAGTTTGCTGACCATATCCAGCCTGCTGAGATTGCCAAGCTCATTATGAGGGAAATGCGTGACCACAAAAATGTCAGTGTTTCCAAGGTTTATGTGCCTAATGAATTTAAGGTGCTATTGGGGGAAGAGGACTGGAAAACTGTTTCCCCGGTGCGCCAGGCCTTGGCTAATGAGCTGCGGGAATTTGCGCAGCAAAAGGTGCAGAGCAGGGACTACAATATAGTAGGCGAAATCACAGTCACATTTGAACTTGATAAAAGCCTGCAGCTAGGGAATATAGCTGTTCACAGCTCTTTTTCCGAGGAACTGCCGGGAACTGCTGCCAAGGCTCCGTCTCTGCCTGCAGAAATTGCGAATGAGCAGCCTGGCAGGTTTTCTGATTCAACTATTATAGCTGAAAAAATTAAGTTTTATAAACCGGCGCCAGGGGGGGCGGGCCAGGATACCCTTACCGGGAAAGCCGCCGTCACGGTGCGGCCCAGGGCTTTGCTGGAACAAAAAGCCGGCACCCGGGACCATAAGAAATTCCCTCTCAGTGAGCAGGGGGTTATCATGGGGAGGCGGAGAACCAGTGATATCCCGCTTGAAGACTCCAATATATCCAGGGTTCATGCATCCATTGACTTTATGGAGGGGAGTTTTTTCATTACCGACCTGGGAAGCACTAACGGTACCTTCGTAAATGGGATCCGCATCAGCAAGAAGAAACTGGCAGATGGGGACCGCATCAGGATGGGGACAACATTCCTGGAATTCAGGCTGGTGTAGCTTATGAAGGCGATTCTATTAATAATAAAGTTCATTACTTTGGCAATTATATATATTTTTTTATTGAGGGTATTTTATTTTATAGTGACTGACTTGCGGCGCCGGGGGAATAGAGCTTTTGGTCAGGCCGAAGCCTCCCGGGCATCCAGCGGGGCGGAGCTGGTGATTACTGGAAGCGATGACCCGGCTCTGAAACAGGGTGAGGTTATTTATCTGGACAGGCAGACCCATCTGGGCAGGGGCAGTCATAATAATATAAAGCTGACCAGCTCATTTGCATCTCATAATCATGCCAGGATTATTTTTCAGGATGACGGGTTTTTTTTGGAGGATTTAAACAGCATAAATGGAACATATATTAATGGTGTACGAGTCAATGAATCAGTTCCTCTGGTGCATGGTGATACTATAGCTGTTGCGGGAGTAACCTTCAAGTTTGTGAGGTGGGAGTATGAAGTGGAGTAAGCTGTCCCATGTTGGATTGGTAAGAAAGAATAATGAAGATAACTGCTGTGTCTGTGATGACCTGCAGCTATTAGCCGTAGCTGACGGAATGGGGGGGCACAAGGCAGGGGAGGTGGCCAGTAAACTGGCTCTTGATGCTATCTCAGGATACCTGCGGAAAAACAGCGCTGTCTTGGAGGAGGACCCGATCGAAGCTCTGCAAATGGCCTTCAGGCATGCCAATACGACAGTGTATGAATATGCCCAGAAAGACAGGGAAAATTTCCGCGGTATGGGGACAACTGTCACCGCAGCCCTGATCAGGGGTGAAAAAGTATATATTGCCCACGTGGGGGATTCCCGGGCTTATTTGGTACGGGGTTCTGTAATTAAACTCTTGACCAGTGACCATTCACTGGTCAATGAACTGCTGCTGAACGGCAGCCTGACAGAAGAGGAGGCGGAAAACCACCCCCAGAAGAATGTGCTGACAAGGGCAATCGGTACAGCCGCATCTGTAGATGTGGATGTAGTTAAAGAAAATGTTATTGAAGAAGATATTATACTTCTATGTACCGACGGTTTGTCCAATATGATTAACGTTGAAGAGATAGGTCAGATGGCAGGTGCGGGAGAAACCCTGGGAGCACGCGCCAGACATTTTATTGATAAGGCCCTGGACAGGGGCGGAGATGATAATATTACGGTAGTACTTTACCAGGCAGAATAGCCGGGGGATTGATATGATGTATTCCGGAAAACGTGAGCATGAGCGGTCGCTATTTATATATGTGATCCTATTTCTCTGGATGGGATTGCTAGGTCTTTTTGGAGCTGACAGCGAAACTTTTGCGGCAGCTGGCTTTAAGCAGCCGCTCCTGTTTGCAGCCCTAGTAAGTTTGGGATTGATAGCGGTCCATTTGCTGTTGGAAAAATGGCGGTTCCGGGGTGACCAGTTCCTGTTTCCACTGACCTCAATGTTGAGTGTAGCTGGACTGGTAATGATACTTAGGCTGGAACCGGATTATGCCATGCGCCAGTCAATTTGGTTATTTACAGGCTTGGCTGCTTTTTTGGCCACGGTCAGACTGCTGCAAAACTATAAAAGACTTGAAGATTATAAATATATTTACATACTGGCAGCGCTTATTCTGCTGCTGGCCACAATATTGTTTGGAGTGGAAGCCGGTGGTGCGCGAAGCTGGATAGACCTAGGTATTGCCAGATTTCAGCCCTCGGAAATCGTTAAGATCATCCTGGTTATTTTCCTGGCCAGTTACCTGGAGGAAAAGAGAGAGGTTCTTACTGAGGGGACCAGAAACCTTTGGGGTATTCCTGTCCCCGGCGTACAGTACATCGGACCTCTTCTGGTAATGTGGGGTTTTTCCCTGGCGCTGCTGATTTTTCAGAAGGATCTGGGCACTGCGCTGATTTTCTTCGGGACATTTTTGGTCATGATCTATATATCGACGGGAAGGTGGTCTTACGTTTTATTTGGCAGCGTTCTCTTTGGTTTTGGAGCAACAGTATGCTATTACGTTTTCAGTCATGTCAGGGTCAGGGTTGCTATATGGATGAATCCCTGGGCTGATATTGAAGGTAAGGGTTATCAGATTATCCAGTCCCTGTTTGCCCTGGGCTCCGGGGGAACATTTGGGACCGGAATCGGTCTGGGTCAGCCAAACCTGATACCGGCTGTGCATACAGATTTTGTTTTTTCTGCCTGGAGTGAGGAAACAGGGCTGGCAGGGGCAATCGCAATCCTTATCATTTATTGCTTCATAATTTATCGGGGCTTTCGCATTTCGCTGGCTGCACATACAGGTTTTGGGGCCCTGCTGGCTGCAGGCTTGACATCACTGCTGGCTGTGCAGACTCTGGTTATAGTTGGCGGGGTGACTAAGCTTCTGCCTCTGACGGGGGTGACCCTTCCCTTTGTCAGCTATGGCGGCAGTTCCCTGGTTTCCAGTTATATAATGCTGGGGCTGCTGATGAGGATATCAGCTGAAGGCTAGAAAAAGAGGACTGAAATCAATGATGAACCGGAACATAGTGGTAGTTGCCGGACTGATAATGGCGGCATTTTTTATAAATATTGTATATATGACATACCTGCAGGTATTTCGCAGTGATGAACTGCTTAATCACCCACGCAACAGGAGGCTCCAGATACTTGAAGAAAAGATACTCAGGGGACAGATCCGTGACAGCGGGGACAGGGTACTGGCTGAAACCATTAGATCGGGAGAGTCCGCAAAGCGTGTATATCCTTATGGTGCGATAACCGGGAATGTGACCGGTTACCTTTCACGGAAACTGGGCCGCTGGGGGCTGGAAGCTGCCTATAACCGGGAACTGCTGGGCCTTGACAGCGGTCTGGCCGCTGATGGTTCCTGGGCTTTGAATATGCTTGATACAGGTGAACCCGGAAATGATATAATACTTAGCCTGGATGCCGAGATGCAGAAAACAGCGTATGACATGCTGGGGAACCGGAAGGGGGCAGTTGTAGCCCTTGAGCCAGGTACCGGAAGGATATTGGTGATGGTGAGCAAGCCGGGTTTTGACCCGGGGCAGATAGAGAGTCAATGGGAAAGCCTAAGGACACATCCCGACAGCCCTTTATTGAACAGGGCTGCTCAAGGTCTATATCCACCGGGGTCAACTATGAAGGTGGTAACAGCAGCAGGAATTCTGGCTGCGCGGCCGGATACGGTAAGCCGGACCTTTGAAGCGCCGGGGTATATTATCGTTGAGGGACGGCGTATTGAAGACAGTCTGGCAAAGGGCAGACTGAGTCTTTCGGAAGCAATGGCCCGCTCCAGTAACTATGTTTTTGCTTCACTTGGCATGGAACTGGGCGCTGCCAAATTTGTGGAAACAGCACACAGCTTTGGAATCGGTAAGGAACTGCCTGTAGAAACAGCAGTGGCTGCCAGCCGGATTCCAGAATCGGGGGAAATGTCTGAGCTGGAGCTGGCAGAGACTGCTATCGGGCAGGGACGCCTCCTGGTAACTCCGTTAAATATGGCAGTTGTGACTGCTGCAGTTGCTAATGGCGGCAAGGTCATGAAACCAAGCCTGGTCGATGAGGTCAGGGGTCCCGGGGGAAGGGTTATCAGGCCTTTCAAGGCAGAGCTGCTGTTAACCCCTATGGCCGAAGAAACAGCAGCTGTAATCAGAGACCTCATGGTTGCGGTTGTGGCCAACGGAACTGGGAGGGCAGCATCCATTCCGGGGATTCAGGTTGCCGGGAAGACCGGATCAGCGGAAAACCCGCATGGGATCGCCCATGCCTGGTTTATCGGATTTGCCCCGGCGGAAAACCCCGAGGTGGCCGTGGCGGTTATCGTCGAGAATGGCGGCGCAGGTGGCATCGAGGCGGCGCCGATAGCCAGGGAAATAATGAAAAAGGTAATCAGACAGTGAGGTGATAGCCGTGATTGGAAATTTGCTGGGCAAGAGGTATGAAATTGTGTCCCGTCTCGGCGGCGGGGGAATGGCGGTGGTTTACAAAGCGAAGGACACTCTGTTAAACCGCCGGGTAACAGTTAAGGTGTTGCGTTCCGAATTCACCAGTGATGATGAGTTTGTCTCCCGCTTCCGCAGGGAGGCTCAGGCTGTTGCTAAACTATCTCACCCTAATATTGTGAGTGTTTATGATGTCGGCCAGGAAGGTGATACCCACTACATAGTAATGGAATATATCGAAGGCCGTAATCTGAAGGAAATCATCAGGGAGCAGGGGAAACTGCCCATAGACCAGGCAGTAGACATAACCAGGCAGATCTGTGACGGTCTGCAGGATGCCCATGAAAACGGTATCGTACACCGGGATGTGAAGCCACATAATATCCTGGTTATGGATAACGGCAGGGTAAAGGTTACTGACTTCGGGATAGCACAGATGATGAGTTCGGTAACTGTAACCGATTCTTCGATGATAGTGGGATCAGTACATTATTTTTCTCCCGAGCAGGCTAAGGGAGAAACAACCGGGGCTAAATCAGACATTTATTCTCTTGGTGTGGTCCTGTATGAAATGCTTACCGGAAAGGTTCCTTTTGAAGGGGAGACCCCGATAGCGGTTGCTCTGAAACACATTAAATCCGAACCTTTGCCTCCGGGCAGGCTGAACCCCGGTGTTTCACCTGAACTGGAACGGATAATTCTAAAGGCCATGAACAAAGATATTACCATGCGCTACCTGAACGCCGGTGATATGGCCAGGGACCTGAAGAGAATTATCAGCGGTGAAACCGGCGGAGAGACCCGGGTGATGGATGCCGATGAATTCGCCACCAAAGTTATGAGCGGTCCGGTGGTAATCACAGGTGACAAAAAGGATGATGATGCCAAGAATTTCCGCCGGAAAAAGAAGAAAAGAGTACGTCCGTTTGTCACCATACTGGTTGTCGCTCTGCTGGGTCTGCTGGCAGGGGTAGGGTACATTTGGGTCAGTGACTTCATTAATGTACCTGAAGTGGTAGTTCCAGATGTGGAGAATATCCCCTATGAAGAGGCAGGAGAAAAACTCGATGCCCTGAAACTCGTTGCCAAAACCAGGATGGAATTTGATCCTGAAGTGGAGTCAGGCTTTGTCATCAGTCAGAACCCGCCGGCAGAGACAAAGGTTAAAGAATACACTCAGGTGGAACTGATTGTAAGTAAAGGCGCGAATTTTATAACAGTACCCAATGTAGTGCGCAAAGAAAAAACAGCAGCTGAGATAGAGTTGACCAATGCCGACTTTGAAGTCAGCTTTTCCGAGGAATTTGACGATGAGGCGGAAGCAGGGACAGTTATTGAACAGACCCCGGCCGGAGATGCCGAAGCCAGAAAGGGAAGCACTGTCAAGCTGGTGATCAGCAAAGGGCCTGAACCAAGACCTGCTGCAGTTCCTGACATTACCGGTATTTCCCTGAAGGAAGCTCAGGCCAAACTTGCAGAAGCAAAGTTAACCCTGAGTCCTGATATTGACCAGAAGGAAAGCAAGGAATATATTTCCGGATATGTCATCACGCAGGACCCTCAGCCCGGGACTGAGGTCCAGGAGGGCGATGCCGTGAAAATAGTATTAAGTACGGGACCGGGACCCAAGGAGAAGACAGTCCGGGTTGAAGGAGCAATGCCAACTGACGGCTTAACTCACCAACTGAAAATTGTTGTTTCAGATGTGGTGGGTGAACGGGTGGCTTATGGACCTGTAGAATATAACTCCGGGGAACCGTTTTCCCAGCTGGTGGCTTATTACGAGAGAGGCACTATCAGGGTATTTATTGATGATTTCCAGGCGCCATACGAGGAACTTCCGGTAAATTAGAAGGAGGACTTTATGCAGCAGGGCACTGTAGTCAGGGCGTATAGCGGGTTTTACTATGTTGAAATCGACAAAGAGGTCTGGGAATGCCGCTTAAGGGGCAAGTTCAGGCTGTCAAAGCAAACTGTGCTTCCCGGAGACCGGGTAAAGGTCCGGGAGGGGGGCAAAAAAACCGGGGTGATTGAAGAAATCCTGCCCCGGACCACTGTTTTGGACCGGCCCCAGGTTGCCAATGTGGACCAGGTGGTGATAGTAATGGCCTGTGCTGACCCGGACCCCCAGACTGATTTGCTGGACCGCCTGCTAGTGCAGGCTGAAGCTGCCGGGCTGCTTCCCATAATCTGTTTTAACAAAACAGACCTGGTTGACATTGAGACCACTGCTTCACTGGTTAAAATATATATTGATGCCGGATATAAGGTGCTGCCTGCCAGTGCGAAGACACAAGAGGGGATTACAGAATTAAGGGATTGCCTCAAAGGCCACCTGACAGTTTTTGCCGGGCCTTCAGGGGCTGGAAAGTCTTCACTGTTAAATGTGGTTCACTCTGGCTTTGGACTGAAAACCGGCAGGGTAAGCAGAAAAATCGGCCGCGGGCGGCATACTACGCGCTATGCCGAGCTGTTGGAACTTGATCCGGGGTCACTGGTTGTGGACAGCCCGGGGTTCAGCAGTTTGTATATCCCTGAGATGGACAGGAAGCACCTGGGTGAAATGTTCCCTGAATTCCTGGCATATATAGAGCAGTGCCGGTTTAACGGCTGTCTCCACAGGGCTGAGCCGGACTGTGCCGTGAAACAGGCTTTGCACGAGGGTAAAATAAATCCTGAGAGATATCAGCACTACCTGCTTTTCCTGGAGGAGTTGGATTCCCGGGAGAAAAGATATTAGATAAAGCTATTAGATAAAGCTATTAGATAAAGATTCTAGATACGCAGCATTCAGACTTAGACAACATATATATAAGGGGAGATGTGCAAATGGTGAAACTGGCGCCTTCAATACTGTCTGCGGATTTTGCCTGCCTGGCTGACCAGGTAAGGCTGGTGGAAGAGGCAGGAGTAGATTATTTACACATTGATGTGATGGACGGGCATTTTGTGCCTAATATAACCATCGGCCCACTGGTGGTGGAAGCCCTAAGGCCGAAAAGCAGCCTGTTGTTTGATGTCCACCTAATGATTGAGGAACCTGACCGGTATATCGAACAGTTTGTCAAAGCGGGGGCTGATCTGATCAGTGTCCATGCAGAAGCCTGTCCCCACCTGCACCGGTCGGTACAGAATATTAAATCATATGGCATCAGGACAGCAGTGGCGCTGAACCCAGCCACACCTCTGAATGTAATCGAATATGTCCTGGAAGAGCTGGATATGGTCCTTCTAATGACAGTGAATCCGGGATTTGGCGGGCAGAAATTTATTTCCGCGGTGATTCCCAAAATAACGGCGCTGCGTGACCGGGTAAACAGTCTTGGCCTGCAAACTGAAATTCAGGTAGATGGTGGTGTTGGGCCGGGGAATGCCGGGGAGATAGTAAAGGCTGGGGCCAATGTCCTGGTTGCCGGTTCCGCGGTTTTCGGTACAGGCGACATTGCGGGAGCGGTGAGGAGCCTGAGGATTGCTGCCGGAGAAAGGTGATTAGTATATGAAAAAAGTGGGACTGGTTTATGACCCCATTTATCTGGAACATGATACAGGGTCACATCCGGAAAATTTCCGCAGACTGGAATACATCCTGGAAGCCCTTGATGATTATGGGATAAGAGACAGGATGGTTGAGATAGGAGCAGAAGAGGCATCTGTTGAGCAGGTGGCCATGTTTCACGGACCTGCATATATAGAGAAGGTGGCTCGTTTTGCCCAACAGGGTGGGGGGTATCTGGATCCGGATACAGTCGTTTCATCCAAATCATATGAAGCGGCGCTGATGGCTGCCGGAGGAGTTACTGCTGCTGTCGACAGTGTTATTGAGGGCACGGTTGATTCGGCCTTTGCTCTGGTGCGTCCTCCGGGGCATCACGCAAAAGCAGATAGGTCGATGGGTTTCTGCCTGTTTAACAATGTTGTCATCGGGGCTATCCATGCCAGAAAAACATACGGCATAGAACGAATTCTCATAGTGGACTGGGACGTCCACCACGGCAACGGTATAGCTGAGGCTTTCCATGGTGACCCGGGTGTCCTTTATTTTTCCACCCACCAACAGGGGATATTTCCCCATACCGGCAGCGCTTCGGACGCCGGTTCCGGCGCCGGGGAAGGCTATACGATAAATGTACCGCTTAACAGGTGGACCGGTGATAGCGGCCTGTATATTGCTTTCACCCAGATACTGGAGCCGGTAGCCCGGCAATTTAAGCCACAGCTGATCATGGTTTCAGCAGGTTTTGATGCTCATTACGCAGACCCCCTGGCGGGCCTGGAAATGACTATCGGCGGATATGCCCGGTTGGCTGAAATAGTTAAGCGAATAGCTGCTTCGGAATGTGGCGGCAGAATTGTGGCCGCCCTCGAGGGAGGGTATAACCTGGGTGTAGTGGGTCATGCGGTCTCCGCAGTGGTGAATGTTTTTGGTGAATATGGGGTAAAGGTGGAAGAACCGGGGGGGACGGAACCTCGCTTTGAGAAGCCTGTGATGAGAATACCCATTGATGAGGCCATCAAGATACAAAGGAAGTACTGGAAGCTTTAATTGAAGACCTGTTCACTTGAAAAAAAAGAACTATATACTCGAAAAAAGAAAAATTGCCATGGATTCTGCAGGAAAAACCGGAAAAATATCGAAATTTAAAACATCTGAGGGTGTTTTTTTTTGGCTTTCCAGAGGAGTAGGTGACAGATTGGGGAGGGTATAGTGAGAAAAATAAAGAACAGCCTGATATCCATGTTGGCAATACTTGCACTAGTCATTAGTTTGATTCCCGCAGCAGCTGTTACTGCTGCTGAGAAAAGATCCAGCCCGGACGGGGTTTCCATCCCGGACCGCCGCGCTTACGCTGATGATGAGGTAATTATTAAATTTAAGCCTGGTGCCGACAGTGTTAACATTAGGTCGTTAAAAAGCCGGGCTGCGGTCAGAACCGTGAAAAAACACTCCCTGACGGGGAGCGAACTTGTAAAAATCACTGATGGTTCCACGGTAGAGGATATTATCGGACAGTTGGAGAAGGACCCCGATGTCCTTTATGCCCAGCCCAACTACCTCTATTATCCCAGGGAGATAACTGTGGATGACCCCAAGTTCGATAAATTATGGGGCTTGCATAATATAGGTCAGGATGTCGCGGGCTATGTCGGGATAGATGATGTAGATATGGATGTCCCTGAGGCCTGGGATCTGACCATGGGAGACCCTGAGATTGTTGTGGCTGTGATTGACACAGGAGTGGATATTAACCACCCGGATATAGCTGACAATATCTGGACCAACCCCGGGGAAATACCGGGTGACGGGATAGACAACGACAGTAATGGTTACGTGGATGATATCAATGGCTGGGATTTTTACAATGATGATAATACAGTCTTTGACCCTGCAGATGAGGACTACCATGGTACCCATGTTGCCGGCACCATGGCTGCTGTGGCCAATAACAGCACCGGGGTTGCCGGGGTAGCTCCAAATGTGAAGATAATGCCCCTGAAGTTTATCGGTTTGGACGGGGGGACGACTTCTGACGCCATTGAAGCTATTGAATATGCGACTGCCATGGGTGTCCGAGTGTCCAACAACTCGTGGGGAAGGGGGACGAGTCTGCCTGCCTCTGGAATTGATCTTGAGCTGCAGAATGCAATTAACAGCTCCGGGCAGGTTTTTGTTGCCGCTGCCGGTAATGGTGATGAGAATAACATCGGGATTAACAATGACATAGCCCCCGATTCACCTTCAGGGCTTAACAGTACTAATATTATTGCTGTTGCTGCCATTAACAATGGGGGTGGATTAGCAAGTTTCTCCAATTACGGCGTCACTAGTGTTGACATTGGCGCACCGGGTGTTGACATTTTAAGCCTGCAGCCGGTTTATTCATCGCCAGACCCTGAAAACGCATATCAGTACCTTAGCGGCACTTCCATGGCAACTCCCCATGTGGCCGGGGCGGCAGCGCTGGTGTTAAGTGTGAATCCGGACCTGACGCCTGATGAAGTAAATCAGATACTGATGGATACAGGAGTTCCCCTCCCTTCACTAACCGGGAAAACGGTCAGTGGGAAATTGGTCAATGCTTATAATGCGGTCTTTGCGGCTGATACCATAGCCCCGGAAGCGCCGTCAGTTAACCCGGTTGATGATAATGACACAGTTGTTACAGGAACAGCAGAACCAAACAATACGGTTACTGTTTATGATAACGTATATTCCACTGTGATCAACTCGGCAGCTGCGGCAGGTGACGGAGCTTTTACTGTTTCTGTTGATACCCAGCCATCGGGAAAGGTCCTGAAGATTACCGCTAAGGATAACAGGGGAAATGAGAGCGCCGGAACCCTGGTTACCGTAACAGATGGAACATCACCTCCGGCACCTGACATTGTAACACTAACAAATGATAGTTATGTGAACATTACAAATGTAAACAGCTTTACTTTCAGTGGTACAGAAGATGAAGCGGGGGCAGATGTAAAACTGTACTGCAATGGCAGTCAACTGCTTGGCAGTACGGCTGCAGCAGGCGGGGCCTGGACCATGATTGTTGACCTGAGCGGCCTGACTGACGGTCCACTGAGTATTACGGCAACGGCATCTGATGCGGCAGGTAATGTGAGCAGTCCGAGTTCAGCCAAAACCCTGATTAAGGATACGGTTAATCCCACCTTTACGGTCACAACAGCGCCTAACCCGGCGCCGAGCGGAGATGTGACCGTAACCGTGGCTGCCAATGAAACCTTGCAGGAAGCGCCTGTGGTGGTAGTTGGTGGCAATACAGTGACAATGGCTCCTACCAGTACGGTAAACGTGTGGGAGGTTAGCTATCCGATTAGCACAGAAAACGGTATAATTAACATTACCGTTGCCGGCACGGATGCTGCCGGTAATTCCGGGAGCGCCGGCGTCAGCTTTACCGCAGATACTATTGCGCCTGACAAACCCTATATTACAGCCCCAACCGCCGGCGAATTCGGTTACAACAGCAGTATTACCGTATCCGGATATGCTTATGAACCGGGAATTGGCATCAATATATATAAAGATAATGAAGTACTCGTTGGCACCGGGACTGTAGAAAGCAGCGTAACCGGCAGCGTCTATCATTTCAGTGTCACAGCAAACCTGGGGTCAACCGGAACCTTCCTCATTGTGGCAAAGGCTATTGATGGTGCCGGAAATGTTAGCAGCGGGTCAAACACTGTTTCCTACACTGTCAATGAGTCCACCGATGGCGGCGGAGGCGGCGGTGGCGGTGGCGGTGCAGTACCTGCTGTTGATGAAGATTCTGTAACAGTGCAGATTGATCCTGATGAACAGACATCTGTAGAGTTGGGGGATGATGTTACAGTAGAGATCCCCTCAGGGGCATTTGCCGGAAAGGTTACTCTGGTATTGGCGAAAATCAGAGGATTGGATAAAGATTATGATAAACTGATTCCTGATGAAGATGAGAACCTGGTCATCGGCAGTGTGATAATAGACATATCAGCCAAAGATGGGGAACAGCCTTCAAAGGGCATCACTGTTACCCTGAAGTTCGACACCGGTAAAGTCACTGATGTTAACAAACTTGGCGTGTACTATTATAATGAAGCAAAAGGCAAATGGGAATTTATCGGCGGTAGAGTCAATGCAGCAGAGGGGACAATCTCAGTTGTGCTTAAACATTTCAGCAAATATGCGGTTATGGAATATAGCAGAACCTTTGCAGATATTACCGGTCACTGGGCTAAAGCTGACATTGAGCTGATGGCCGCCAGACATATCGCTGATGGGGTAGATGAAACCCGTTTTGCGCCGGAAGCAGAAATTACCAGAGCCGAATTTGCGGCACTGCTGGTCAGAAGTCTCGGCTTAGAACAGCTTGAGAGCAGCGGACGATTCCAGGACATTGCTTTCGGTGAATGGCATGCCGGATATGTAGAGGCTGCATACAGCGCCGGGATTGTGGCGGGCTTGAGTGACAGCAGCTTTGCTCCGGATGCAAACATTACCAGGGAGCAGATGGCTGTCATGATGGCAAGGGCATACAGGTATTCTGCCGGTAGAGAACTGGCTGTAGAAAACCCGGTATCTTTTGCAGATGCCGCCGCCATTTCGGCATGGGCTGTACAGGGTGTGGACCAAACCGGTTCAGCAGGAATAATTAACGGCATGACAGAAGATACTTTTGCGCCTGGTGAAGAAGCCACCAGGGCACAGGGGATCGTGATGCTCAAAAGGCTGCTGGAAAAGCTTGAAGTGATTTTGATAAGCTAAAATCAAACAAATCGTTATCATAGTGGTTGGAATTTTCCAGCCACTTTTTTCATAATAATTCAACCAACATATTCCATTAATTCCGAAAATATGCTATAATTAAATCAGATGCGAACACGTGTTTGCCTGGTGTTTGGAGATTTCCGCTGTGTTATAATGAAAATAGGAGGGAGAAGGATGACTGATAGACAACTGCTGGAACTTTTGGTGGACAAAGTAACAGGCCTTGAAACAGGGATGGATAGCATGAAAACAGATATAGGCGGTCTCAAGAGCGAGATGACGGAAGTAAGAAGTGACATAGGCGGTCTCAAGAGCGAGATGACGGAAGTAAGAAGCGACATAGGCGGTCTCAAGAGCGAGATGACGGAAGTAAGAAGTGACATAGGCGGTCTGAAGACAGAGATGACGGAAGTAAGAAGTGACATAGGCGGTCTCAAGAGCGAGATGACGGAAGTAAGAAGTGACATAGGCGGCCTGAAGACAGAGATAAGCGGACTAAAGGAAACTGTCAACAGAATAGCAAGAAGGCAGGAGGCAATTTTTGAGCAAACGGCAGGCCTTCTGGAGTTTCGGATGGAAATGATTTCTTCAGTAAGGGAATTAAAGGAGAATCAGAGATCCATATTTGAAGTGCTGGGGGAGCATGAGGTTCAAATCCGAAATTTGAAAAGATGTGTTTGTGAATAAATAAGTTTACGGAAGAAAGTGGGATTATTTGTACTTGCATGCAAATAACCATTGCTGCCGGGTATTTCGCTTGACACCCTGCCAAAAACTGAATATAATTGTTTTTAACGACAAAAATATACAATAAACCTTCAGGGACAGGTGAAATTCCGTACCGGCGGTAATTCTCAACGAGATAGCCCGCGAGCCTTATAGGGTTGACCCGGTGTGATTCCGGGGCCGACAGTTAAAGTCTGGATGGGAGAAGGAACAGTTGCATAATTAATGTGTTAATGTGCTGCTTATTAACCCTGAAGTGTTTTCCTTCAGGGTTTTTTGCCGTAATTTTGCAAATTTAGATACACTATGGGAATGAAAGGAAGAAAAAGACCATGTATGAGCAGCATATGCGTCTGGCACTGCAACTCGCTGAAAGGGCAGCCGGCCGGACCAGCCCGAATCCTCTTGTGGGAGCTGTAATTGTTAAGGATGGACAGATTGTGGGACAAGGATACCACAAAAAAGCCGGAACCCCTCATGCTGAAATTCATGCCCTAAGGGAGGCAGGTGAAAATGCCCGGGGGGGGACGCTGTATGTTACCCTGGAACCGTGTTCACATTATGGCAGGACTCCCCCCTGTAGTGAAGCTGTTATTAATGCCGGAATTCGTGAAGTCTATGTGGCCATGGAGGACCCTAACCCGTTGGTGGCTGGCCGTGGTATCAAACAGATGGTGAATGCCGGTATCAGGGTTTATGTTGGTCTCTTGGAACAGGAAGCCAAAAGGACTAATGAAATTTTTATTAAATATATTACCACGGGAAAGCCTTTTATACTGTTAAAGACAGCAATGACTCTTGATGGCAGGATAGCAACCAGGACCGGGCATTCAAAATGGGTGACGGCAGAACCGGCCCGTGAGATGGTGCACCGGCTAAGGAACCAATATGACGGCATCCTGGTCGGGGTCAATACGGTTATTGCCGATAATCCTGCCCTAACGTGCCGGCTTGCCGAAGGAGGACGTGACCCGGTAAGAATTGTCCTGGACAGCAGGACGAGGACACCGGCCGGTTCCAGAGTGCTGACTCAGGACTCAGATGGGCCAACATTTGTGGTTGTTACTGATAAGGCATCCATTGCCGGGATAAAGTCACTGGCCGCAGCCGGAGCCAAGTTGGTAAGGACTGCGGCAAATGCGCAGGGGCGGGTGGACTTGCATGACCTGGTCGCTAAACTTGGCGAAATGGAGATTACCGGGCTGCTGGTAGAGGGCGGAGCCGAAGTGGCTGCTTCATTCTTAGAAGCCGGTTTGGTAGACAAGATGCTAACCTTTATTGCCCCCAAGGTAATTGGAGGTAAGGAGGCGCCGGGACCTGTCGGCGGCGCGGGAATTGAAACTATGGACCGGGCGGTACAATTGAAACGTGTTAACTCGGGATGCATCGGGGAAGACTTTTTTATTGAAGGTTATCCGGTATATGAAAATGGCCGGTAACGTTAAAGAGCAGCTGTAAAAGAGCACTACTGTAAAAGAGGTGAAAACCATGTTCACCGGTATAATTGAAGAAATGGGAAAACTGAAAAAAATTCAGTACGGTACAGATTCAGCCAGGTTGACCCTGGAAGCCTCTGAGGTCCTTAAGGATGTCAGGCTGGGAGACAGCATTGCTGTTAACGGCATATGTCTAACGGTGGTGCATTTTAATGAGCGTTTTTTTGATGTTGACGTAATGGCAGAGACTTTGCGTAAGACTAACCTGGAAGACCTCAAACCGGGAGACCGGGTTAACCTGGAACCTGCTCTCAGGGTCGGCGGCCGGCTAGGGGGGCATATAGTCAGCGGACATATTGACGGGGTAGGTGTTATCACCCGCCAGAAGAGAGAAGATATTGCGGTATTAACTGAAATCAGGGCTCCGGCAGAGGTGATGAAGTATGTTGTCAAAAAGGGCTCGGCTGCCATTGACGGAATCAGTCTGACAGTGGTTGACTGCACAAGGGACAGTTTTCAGGTCTCCCTCATCCCACATACTGCGTCACTGACAACTCTGGGTTACAAAAAAACCGGGGCCAGGGTCAACCTGGAAGTAGATATTATTGGGAAATATGTAGAACGACTTTTGGGATTAGATGGAGATGGAGCAGGTACACCTGCTGTTGGCAGCCGAAGCGGACTTACTATGGATTACCTCGCTGAAAAAGGGTTTGTATAGAGAAAGGGGAATATGTATGACTTTTAATACGATTGAAGAGGCGCTTATTGATTTTAAACAGGGCAGGATGATTATAGTTGTTGATGATGAAGACAGAGAAAATGAAGGTGATCTCCTGATGGCAGCAGAGAAGGTAACTCCTGAAGCCATTAATTTCATGGCTACCCACGGGCGGGGGCTAATCTGTACTCCGATGACAGCTGAACGGTGTGATGAGCTGGAACTTGCGGCCATGGTGACCAACAATACTGACTCCCACGAAACGGCATTTACGGTGTCTGTGGATGCAAAAGGGAAAACAACCACCGGTATTTCAGCCTATGAACGGGCCATTACGATCAAAGTAATGATGGATCCCCAGACGAAACCGGCTGACCTTTGCAGACCGGGGCATGTTTTTCCTCTGAGGGCTAAAAGCGGCGGAGTGCTCAGACGGGCAGGCCATACTGAAGCAGCTGTAGACCTTGCCCGGATGGCGGGGATGTACCCGGCAGGGGTAATCTGTGAAATAATGAAGGAAGACGGCACCATGGCACGCGTTCCTGAATTGAAGGAATTTGCCGCCAAGCATGGCCTGAAAATTATTACCATCGCCAACCTGATAAACTATCGCAGACGCACAGAGCAACTGGTGGAGCGGGTCGGAGAGGCCAAACTGCCTACCAGATATGGCGAATTTACCGTGGTTGCTTTTAACAGTATCCTGGATGGCAAAGAACACCTGGCATTGGTCAAAGGAGATGTGACAACGGACAAGCCGGTCCTGGTCAGGGTACATTCCGAATGCCTGACGGGAGATGTTTTTGGCTCGGCCAGGTGTGACTGTGGGGATCAGTTAGGCCATGCGATGAGAATGATTGAACAGGAAGGCCGCGGGGTGCTGCTCTATATGCGCCAGGAAGGCCGCGGCATAGGACTTGCCAATAAGATTAAGGCATATCACCTTCAGGATCTGGGCAAGGACACGGTTGAAGCCAATGAACTACTGGGTTTTCCGGCGGATTTGAGGGATTACGGGATCGGGGCCCAGATACTGGCCGGACTTGGAGTGAAAAAAATAAGGCTCTTGACCAACAATCCCAGGAAGATAGCCGGTATTGAAGGGTATGGCCTCGAGGTGGTGGAGCGGGTTCCCATAGAGATAGCTCCATGTGAATCTAACGAGTTTTACCTGAGTACCAAGAAGGAAAAACTGGGTCACATGCTTTCAATTAATAAAAATAATTAGATAAAAATAATTAGAAAATCATAAACAAATAAAGTTAATTAAATGATTATAAATTATTATAGATGATTATAAATGATATCAGGGAGGAATGAAACGTGAATAAGATCTTTGAAGGAAAATTATTGGCCAAGGACTATAAGTTTGGTCTGGTTGTCGGCAGGTTCAATGAATTTATTACCAATAAGCTTCTTGGGGGCGCCCTTGATGCCCTGAACAGGCACGGCGCCGAAGAGGCAAATATCGAAACAGCCTGGGTTCCCGGGGCCTTTGAAATACCTTTGGTGGCTCAGGCAATGGCCCGATCAGGCAAATATGATGCTGTCATCTGCCTGGGAGCGGTTATCAGAGGAGGCACACCGCACTTCGATTATGTATGTGCCGAAGTGTCCAAGGGGGTAGCTAAGGTTGCCCTGGACACAGGGGTACCAGCCATATTTGGAATTATTACGGCCGATACAATTGAGCAGGCTATAGAACGTGCGGGTACAAAGGCAGGAAATAAGGGCTGGGATGCTGCCATCACCGGCATTGAAATGGCCAGTCTGCTAAGAAATATCGGGGGAAGCACAGTTTGAAAATAGTAAGGTTTTTATTTAACGGCGAAGCAAGATATGGGGTTCTGGAAAATGACAATGTAATCAGGGAGATATCTGGCAGCATCTATGATGACTTGGCTTCAGGCAGCGATACCTTTAATTTGGGAGCCGGTATGTACAATTTTGATGAAGTAAAGCTGCTGGCTCCCTGTGAACCTTCCAAAGTTGTGTGTGTCGGGTTAAATTACCGCGCTCACATTGATGAGTTTAAAAGAGACAGGGCCGGTGTGCCGGAGGAACCGGTACTTTTTATAAAGCCTTCTACAGCTATTATCGGGCCCGGAGAAACTATTGTTTACCCCAGTTCCAGTTCACAGGTTGATTATGAAGCCGAGCTTGCAGTTGTGATTGGTAAGAAATGCCGCCATGCAGAACCGGAAGAGGTCAGGGATTTTATCCTGGGTTATACCTGTGGCAACGATGTGACGGCACGGGATCTGCAGCGCAAAGACGGGCAATGGACCAGGGGAAAGGGGTTTGACACCTTTATGCCCCTGGGTCCGTGGATTGAAACCGATTATTCGGGAGATAGTAATAGGGTGAGAGCATATGTGAACGGTGAATTGAAACAGGATTCAGATACAAGTAAGATGATATTTCCTGTCCCCGCATTGGTAAGCTTTATCTCCCATATAATGACCCTGATGCCTGGTGATGTAGTGATGACAGGCACTCCCGAGGGGGTAGGTCCAATGGAGCCCGGCGATATCGTGGAGGTGGTGCTGGAAGGGATTGGATGCCTGAAAAACAGGGTAGAGAAGTACCCTGAACCCTTGGGGACAAAGGGCTGAGACTAGGGCAAACTCCGATAAAATTTTTATTGACAAACCACATAAATGTGCTAAAATTGAATTTGACTGGAATTTAGAGTTTAATTTAAAATGATTAGAGGGGTGTTAAATTCCAAAGATGAACTAAAAAAGGGGGCAAAGATTGAAGATGACATTAAACGCTTTGGGAAGGCATGTTCTGGCTGAAATTTATGGATGCAGCTTCAATGTTCTGAATGATGTCAGCAAAGTTGAGGAAATCATGGTAAATGCAGCATTAGAAGCTGGCGCTGAGGTTCGCGAGGTAGTATTTCATAAATTTAGCCCCCAGGGTGTTAGTGGAGTAGTAGTTATTTCCGAATCACATCTGGCAATTCATACATGGCCTGAGCTTGGTTATGCCGCAGTTGATGTGTTCACCTGTGGAGATAAGGTGAACCCATGGGATGCCTGCAATTTCCTGGCAATTAATTTTGGGGCAGAATCAGTAGACGCTAAAGAAACACAACGTGGAATCCTTTATAAAACTCCCGAAAAAGAGGCCGTAAATCTTTAGGAGGGATATTTATTTGTACTGAGACGTATGTCAAAGGCTAGCGGGAACCTTACTTTTGCCGGCAGGTAAAGAGTAGGGTTTTTGCTTTTATGTTTATATATATGTGCATGTAGGGGAAAATGCCCCCTGACTTCGTTACGCGGATGACCGTAATCCTCTGCGTACGTCCAGTACGCTTGTGGTTACGGTCATCCGTGCGCCTTGTCAGAGGGCATTTTCCCACCTCCGGGGTCGGATGAATGCTAAAAAGAAAAAACACATTTTTTTATATGCATGTAGGGGAAAATGGGTGCTGGCGACGTTGCGCGCCTGCCCTGCGCGGCTGGCCGGAGTTGTGGGCAGTCAACAAAGCGGGGCGGAATGTGCAACAATTTGGAATATATACGGGTTATTTCAGTTTTTTGTCTTTTAAAAGAGGAATTATTCTGACAATGTAGAATAATTCTAAAGTATGAATTTAGGATAAGCGAGGGATAGGGATGAGTAAGATGAACGTTACACAGACACTGGATAGAAACAAAGAATTCCTTCGGGAACTTAAGGAAGAGAGCGGACAGGACCCGGGTCAGTGCTTTCAATGCATGAAGTGTACAGGGGGCTGCCCCTTCCAGTTTACTATGGATTATCCGCCCAGCCAGATTATGAGGATGCTTCAGGACGGCATGGTTGATGAAGTGCTGAAAAGCTTTACGGTACAGACATGTGCTACGTGTGCCACATGTACCACCCGCTGTCCTAGAGATATTGATATCGCAAAATTGATGGATACATTGAGGGTCATTGCATATCATAGAGGAATTGTCGGTAAAGGCAAGAACATGCATGTATTCCATACAACATTTATGAACTCTATTAAGAGCCACGGAAGGTTATACGAAGTGGGTCTGGCTCTTGGGCTTAACTTGGGAACGGGTAATCTCTTTCAGGATACCGACCTTGGATTGCCGATGTTCCTGAGGGGCAAGCTTTCCCTTCTGCCCCATAATATAAAAGGCAGAGACGAAATGAAGAAACTTTATGATTATGCGAAAAAGATCGGAGAGTGATTTTAGGTGAAAGTAGCTTATTATCCGGGTTGCGGCCTGAACGGTTCATCAAAGGAATTAGATATATCTTTTAGAGCAATCAGCGGTCCCCTGGGGATTGATGTTGTTGAAGTACCTGACTGGAATTGCTGTGGCGGGTCATCAGCCCACAGTACCAGCCATTTTCTCTCATTTGCACTTCCGGCCAGAAATGTAGTTAATGCTGAGACCACCGGATGTGAAGAATTTACGGCCCCATGTCCGGCCTGTTATGTAAGGCATTTTTTGGCTCAGCGGGACATCAATGAAAACCCGGAAATGAAACAGCACCTGGAGAATGCTCTGGAAAAGAAAATTGATAAGAGTGACATGAAAATTAAAAACGTCATCGAAATTTTCATGGATAAGATTGATTCCTCAGTGGTCAAAAAACCTCTTAAGGGTTTAAGAGTGGTGAACTATTATGGGTGTGCCCTGGTAAAACCCCCGAAAACCTTTGGCTTCTTTGATGACCCTGAAAATCCCCAATCCCTTGATAAAATAATGAGAACTCTTGGCGCTGAAGTAATTGACTGGCCTTATAAGACTGAATGCTGCGGGGCATCACTCTGTTTTACCAATCAGGATGCCACATGGAAAGCCAGCAGGGATATCCTTCAGATGGCCAAGGATTCCGGAGCCCAGGCTGTAGTTGCCGCATGTACGATGTGCCAGATGAACCTGGATATGCGCCAATCACAGATTAACAAAAAATATAAGACAAACTTCAATATCCCGACACTATTCTTTACCCAGCTGATTGGTTTGGCGATGGGAATTTCTGCTGACAAGCTAGCCCTTGACAAAGTATATGTTGATCCCAAACCCTTGCTCAGTTCACTGAACCTCTTGTAATTAATCCAACTTCCGAAGGTGTTGGCTAAAAAACAGGATACTACATTATAAAAGTGACAAATCATATAAAGAGACCACATCCAATAAAATGTTTGGACGTGGTCTCTTTTTTAACGGCAAACCATAAACTTTAAGTTGATCAATATTTGAAACAATTCTTCCTGCAAAAATGCAGGAAAAATGAGGCTATCTGTCAAAACATTGAACAATAACCCTAATAATAGAAAGGGGAATGAGGCCTTGTTCTCTTTACGCATTGATGATGTAAAAACTGGGATGACCCTGGCTGAACCGGTATTTAACATGAATGGCACTAAACTGCTGGGTGAGGATTCCGTCCTGACCGGCAAGATGATTCTCAGGCTTAAGAATGCAGGAGCTAAACGGCTTTGGGTGACTGATGACAGTTTTTCTTTTCTCCAGGAATTCGGGCCACAAAAAATTGTCGGAGAAACAGTTATAGAATTGGAAAAAGCAAAATCCCGCATTGTTGAGGGAAAGGCCTTTGATATACAGGTCATTAACGAAGTTTCTCATGAACTGGTAGAGCAGATTATTATTAATGAACTGCCTTTTGCGGAAATGGTTCGGATGAAGTCCACCGAAACAGGAGTTTTTGAGCATATGGTGGATGTCAGTCTGCTTGCCGTTATTACCGCCAAGTCTATGGGTATGGATAAGCTGGACATGCGGTTTCTCTGTTTTGCTTCACTGGTCCATGATGTTGGCAAGCTTATGATCCCGGGTGAGATTTTGGGGAAACCGGATAAGCTCAATGATACCGAGATGCGTGTGGTCAAAAAACACCCCCTGATAGGTTTTGATGTCCTGAGCAGTATCGATGGGATCAACAAGCATGCCCCTGTAGTGGCCCTGCAGCACCATGAACGGCTTGATGGCAGCGGCTATCCTAATGGGATAAAGGGTAACCAGATACACCTTTACAGCAGAATTGTGGCCATTGCTGATATATATACAGCGCTGATCAGGGAAAAGGTTTACCGCCCCAGGCTTCCTGTTTACGAGGCCGGTGAGATTTTGTGGTCACAGGCAGAAGCCGGGCTTGACCGCACCCTGACATCAAACTTCCTGAGGAATGTTGTCGCCTTTCCGCTGCGCAGTATGGTAAAATTAAATAATGGCCTTGTCGGCAAGGTTGTTTACCAGAATAGTGATTTTCCGACCCGGCCGATTGTTTCGGTTGACGGGGAAATGATTGACCTGGCTGAGACCCCTACGGTTTTTGTGGCTGAAGTAGTTGCTTATGAGCATGATTAAATATACTTTCTCGAATATTCTGACCTTTTTTTGTGAAATCTTAGTTTAAGGGGAGGATTTGTTTTCAGGGTAACGAATATATAGATGGTTAAACTTTATTTATCTTTTAATACTTTATGCAATTTGTTTAGCATAAGGGGGTACATTGATGGCAGCCGAATTCCTGGAAGCAGTTCGGGATGATTTGAAATATGTAGACGAGAAAGTGGCAAAAGCCTTTAAGATAAAACCCGGGAATTTGAGCAAATTTGCCCATGTTGAAACAGAGTCGGTGCAGAAATACTTGCATCCGGCCCTGGTTTTGTTTTCCGGCAGGCTTTTGGGTTATACTGGGTCTGGGCTGGTCAGTCTTGCCGCAGTGATTCAGTTAATTTACCTGGCCTCAGCTGTTCAGTTTCGGGTTCCGGACAACTGCGTGAGGAATCCGGTTGAAGAAGACCCTAAAGACGGGGCACAGCTACCGGTGTTGGCCGGAGATTATCTTTATGGCCGGTTCTTTGTGGAACTTTGTGCCGGGGATATTCTGCAATTCCTGGATCCCCTGGCTTCCATTATAGCTGATATGAATTATGGCGCTTTACAGAGAAGAAAGCATCAGGGCCTTCAAGCGACAGATCTGAAGATGGCCCTATTTGTGATTGAAAAAGAAAGTGCGGCATTGACTGAAGGAGCGGCAAGGATGGCAGGCGTTCTCGCTGCAGTTTCGGGTGAAGCAATTACCAACATTTCAGGAATAGGATTTAACCTGGGAATGGGATATGGTATCCTGGAAAGGAACCTGGGTACGGAACTGGCTGCACCATACTTTGAAGCGGTTGGTAAATTGCTGCAGCGATTTCCGGCAGGTGAAGCAAGAGACGGTTTGCAAGGCATGGTCAATGAGTTGAAGAATGGTCAGCTTGCTGTTCCGCTAAGGAAAACAGGGCAGTGTGGAGAATTTAAAATCACGCCGCCGGGTGGGCCTGACATCCCCGAGGGTTACCAGAATCAGGAGCAATATGTCCACTCGGTGTTTTCGTCTATAGCTCAAAAATATGATACCATGAACACGTTCCTGAGTTTTAACCGGGATAAATTTTGGAGGAAATTTACTGTTGAGAAAGCCGGGATAAGGCCCGGTGACAATGTTTTGGATGTATGCTGTGGTACAGGGATGATATCAGTGGAATTGGCCAAAAAGACAGGGCCTTCCGGAAGAGTGACCGGCCTTGACTTCTGTGGTGACATGCTTGATATCGCAAAAGCCAACCTGAAAGGCATGCAGGGGATAAATAATATCGAATACATCCAGGGAAATGCCATGGAAATGCCTTTTGCAGATAATACTTTCAATTGTGCCACAATTGGTTTTGGGCTCCGGAATGTTCCGGACCTTAAAAAAACCTTAAAGGAAATAATCCGTGTCCTTAAGCCCGGAGGGCGCGTTGTCTGCCTTGAATTCAGCAAACCTACCGTTCCTTTTTTTAAGCAATTATATAATTTTTATTTTAATAGGTGTGTACCGCTCCTGGGCAGGTTGGGAGTGGGTATCGAAGGCCCTTATAGATATCTCCACAATTCGTGGCAGGTTTTTCCCCACCAGAAGGAACTGAAGGATGAATTTACCCGTCAGGGGCTGGAGAACGTAAATTACTATGAGCTGACTGGGGGAGTCGTATCGGTACATGTGGGGGTTAAACCTGTATCTGTGATCTCTAATGTAGCAGCAGCCAAGGAATAGCTGGAGAGAGGTGGTCTGATTGAATATGGCCTTTGCCCGGGTACGCCATTTTGGTGAAATGATAAAATTTGAACATACGGTGTTTGCCCTGCCTTTTGCTTTAATGGGAGCCTTCCTGGCTAAAAGGAATTTTCCCACAGGGTATGAACTGCTTTGGATAACCCTGGCTATGGTTGGCGCCAGAACCGCAGCCATGGCCTTGAACCGGCTGATTGACCGTCACATAGATGCCAGAAATCCCCGGACTGCCGGAAGGCATCTTCCCAAAGGCATCCTTTCAGTTGCTGAGGTCTGGGTTTATGTGGCCCTGTCATGGGCTCTGCTGCTGATTGCAGCGTGGCAGCTTAACCCGCTGGACCTGCCGGTTCCCCTTACGGTCAAGCTGATGCCCATAGCTGTCCTGGTGTTAACTCTTTATTCTTATACTAAACGGTTTACGTGGGCGTGTCACCTTGTTTTGGGACTGTCTCTGGGTCTTGCCCCTGTAGGAAGTTGGGTTGGGGTTGCCGGCAGAGTGGAGCTTCCTGCGGTAATTCTGGGTTTTGTGGTCATTGCCTGGGTAGCCGGTTTTGATATGATTTATGCATGTCAGGACTACGAATTTGACCGGAAGGAAGGAATTCATTCCGTTCCTGCAATATTTGGCCTTAAGTGGGCTCTGGTGTTTTCCGGACTGCTGCATGTATTGACAATAGTACTTTTGGTATGGGACGGACTGCTTCTGGGTATGGGTTATTTCTATTGGCTTGGAATAATCTTAGCAGCAGGTATCCTGATTTACGAACATTCACTGGTTACTCCAACTGATTTGTCTAAGCTTGATGCCGCTTTTTTTAACATGAATGGCATACTTAGTGTAATGCTGTTTGTTTTTACTTTTGCCGATATTATATTTGGGCTCAAAATATCGCTGTAGCCTTTAACGAAACTGGAGGGAATGTGGTTGGGTTCATATATAATAGCTGTTACCGGAGCCAGTGGCGCGATCTATGCGCGAAATATGCTCCAAACCTTACTTAGGCTGAACCATGAGGTTAGCCTGACAATAACCGGACCGGGTTTCAGGGTTCTTAAGGAAGAACTTTCCTGGGACCTTCCTGAGCCCGGAGACCCTGGCATGGCCAGGGAAATCGGGGGTTATCTAGGCTTGAACGAGGATGCCCCGCTGACGTATTATGATTACCGGGATATTGGGGCTCAGATTGCCAGCGGGTCGGCCAGAAATGATGGCATGATAATCATTCCATGTACTGTCTCCACCCTCTCCGGGATAGCTTGCGGGGCTTCGGAAAACCTGGTGGAAAGGGCTGCCGACATTATGCTTAAGGAGAAACGGCAGTTGGTGGTGGTTCCCAGGGAAACCCCGTTCAACCAGATACACCTTAAAAACATGCTGGAGCTTGCCTGCATGGGTGTCCATATCGTGCCGGCAGCTCCGGCATTTTACCATAAGCCTGAAACAATCGAAGACCTGGTTAACTTCGTTGTTGGCAGGGTTCTGGATTTACTTAAAATTGAACATAAGCTTTTTAATAGATGGCAGGGCTCTTAGCCGTTAGGAGGACCTATTAATGGAACTGTTGGGTACAAGCAAACTGTTGGATATCGTCGAAAAAGTGAATAAAGGGGATAGGCTTAGTTTTGAAGACGGAGTTAGGCTGATGAGCTCCAATGAGCTGTTGGTTATAGGGTATATGGCAGATATAGTGAGAAAAAGGAAAAACGGTGATTACGCCTATTTTATTGTAAACCGCCATATTAATCACACCAATGTCTGTGACAACCTGTGCAAGCTGTGTGCTTTTGGGAAAAAGCCTGATGACCCGGAGGCGTACACCATGAGTCTTGACGAGATAGAGAAAAAGGCTCTCGCAGTAAGGGACAAGGGCATTTCTGAGCTGCATATTGTCGGCGGGCTTAACCCAGAGCTTAGGCTGCATTACTTTGAGGAAATGCTGCGCCGGATCAGGCAGGTCTTGCCCAAAGTAATCATTCAGGGCTTTACCGCTGTTGAAATCGATTATTTTGCCAAAACCGAAAACATGTCAGTGGAGGACGTAATCCGCCGCCTTATGGATGCAGGTCTGGACTCACTTCCCGGGGGTGGGGCAGAGATATTTGCGCCAAGGGTCAGGGAAAAAATATGTGATAAAAAAATTAGCGGCGCCAGATGGCTGGAGGTGCATGAAGCTGCCCATCAGGCGGGAATGCTGACAAATGCGACAATGCTGTATGGACATGTGGAAACCATCGAAGAACGCATAGACCATTTGATTAAACTGCGTGAACTGCAGGATCGGAGCCGTGGCTTTCTGGCTTTTATACCTCTGGCATTTCATCCGAAAAATACCGGCCTGGAGGGGACGAAGCTTAGCCGAACGACAGGGTATGATGACCTTAAAGTGCTGGCAGTATCCAGGCTGATGCTGGACAACTTTGACCATATCAAGGCCTACTGGATTATGATAGGGCCAAAACTGGCCCAGGTCTCACTGGCATTTGGAGTTGATGACATAGATGGTACTGTTGTTGAGGAACAGATTACTCATGCCGCGGGAGCTGACAGTGGACAGTCCCTTACCAAAAAGGAACTGGTGGGGATGATTAAGGCAGCTGGTAGGATTCCCGCTGAACGGGATACCCTCTATAAAATAATTGAGGAGGGCTTTTAAAGTGAGTAAAATCCGGCTGGGTTATATTGATTATATAAATTGTTTGCCTGTATATTATGCTATTGAACAGGGACAGGTCCCTATTGCTGCCAAAATGGTCAAGGGACCGCCGACTAAAATGAATAAGATGTTTATTGACGGCAAACTGGATATTACTCCCATTTCATCTATTGAGTTTGCCAGGCATAGCGAGAAGGCCGTGATTCTTCCGGAAGTCTCAATCAGCGCTGACGGTGCGGTTGAGAGCATTCTCCTTTTCAGTAAGGTTCCGGTAACGGAATTGGACGGCCTGAAGGTCAGTCTGCCGACATCGTCGGCAACTTCAGTGGCGCTGCTAAAAATACTGTTTGAACATTATTACCATGTGGAGGTTGAGTATTCCCTGGAGGAACCGGATCTGAAGCAGATGCTGAAGGAATCGGATGCTGCTCTCCTGATAGGGGATGATGCCCTTTTAGCCGGAGAGGCTGTCAGAAAGCAGGGCGGTAATTCCTTACATATTACGGACCTGGGTTCAGCATGGAAGGAATTTACCGGATACCAAATGACTTTTGCCTTATGGGTGATTAACCGGAATTTCGTTGAGGCACATCCGGAAGAGGTAGCAAACATCAGTAATGCATTTATTAAAGCAAAGGAGTATGGTTTTGCCAATATTCCTGCTTTGGTTGATAAGGCACACCAAAAGACCGGCCTGCCCCTGAAGGTCTTAAAAAGGTACTTTGAAACTATCAAGTACAGTTTTGGAGAGGAAGAGCAAAAGGCGCTCCTGACGTTTTATGATTATGCATATAAGAGCGGGCTGATTGAGGAACGTGCTAAGTTAAATATCTGGGGTGAGGAAATTGGGTAAAACTATAGCAGGAATTCTTGAAAAAGCTGTTGCCGGTAAGAGGCTGGAACTCGAAGAGGGTGTGGCCCTTCTCAAATCAGATAAAATAATCCTGCTTGGGCTGGCTGCCTTATCTGTGACCAAAAGGCTTCATCCGGAGCCGGTGGTCACGTTTGTTATTGACCGAAATATCAACTATACCAATGTATGTACAACCGGGTGCCGGTTTTGTGCATTTTACCGTTCTCCAGACGCTCCCGATGCCTATGTTTTGAGTTATGATGAAATTTATGATAAAATCAGGGAAACCGTTTCCTGCGGCGGAACCCAGATACTCATGCAGGGCGGACTGCACCCGGACCTGCCGTTTACTTACTACCTGAAGATGCTGCAGGGGATTAAAGAAAGATTTGAGATTGACATTCACTCTTTTTCACCACCGGAGATAGCCCACTTCTCCAAAATTACCGGGCTTCCGGTGCGTGAAGTTCTGGTCAGGCTGCGTGAGGCCGGATTGGCTTCAATCCCTGGTGGTGGAGCTGAAATTCTGGACAATAGGGTCAGAAAATATATTAGTCCAGATAAAATTTCCTGGGAAGAATGGATGAATGTAATGACAACTGCTCATGAACTGGGCATGAAGTCCACCGCCACAATGATGTTCGGCAGTGTGGAGACCCTTGAGGAGCGTGTCATGCACCTGGTCCGGGTCAGAGATGCCCAGGACCGTACAGGCGGGTTCAGGGCATTTATCCCATGGAGTTATCAGCCTTTGAACACCCGGCTTGGCGGTAAAACAGCAACTGGTGTGGATTACCTGAAAACTCTGGCGGTATCCAGGCTGATGCTTGATAATGTGCCCAATATCCAGGCTTCATGGGTAACCCAGGGGGCCAAGATGGCCCAGGTTTCCTTAAACTTTGGGGCCAACGACTTTGGCGGCACCATGCTGGAAGAAAACGTTGT
Source organism: Phosphitispora fastidiosa (assembly GCF_019008365.1). Taxonomy (NCBI): domain Bacteria; kingdom Bacillati; phylum Bacillota; class Clostridia; order Eubacteriales; family Peptococcaceae; genus Phosphitispora; species Phosphitispora fastidiosa. Next base: position 48,866 of record NZ_JAHHUL010000006.1, read on the forward strand.
CAGGGCGGCCGGGGTCAGCAACCGGGTTCCTCTGGATGAGATTATTAACAGTATCAGGGATGCAGGCTATACCCCCGCACAGCGGAATACGGGTTATGATATCTTAAAATATTATTAATGACATCTTGGGAAATGGAGGGATAATTATGGTCTTCGGCTTTGGGATGCTGGGTGCAAAAGAATTGATTCTGATTTTAGTCATTGTTTTGGTGATTTTTGGTCCCAAAAAACTGCCAGATATTGGACGCTCCTTTGGGGAAATGCTTTCTAATTTCAGAAAGGGCTCCAAGGATGAAACAGAAGAAGCAAAAAACCCGGATGAATCAAATCCAGATAAAACGCAAAAGTAAACGGGCTAGAGGTGATTTTGCTTGAGTGACAAATCGATGTCGATTTTGGACCACCTTGAGGCATTAAGGCGGGTTTTTATTGTGAGCTTTGTTGCAGTAATTCCCGGCGCGGTATTAGGGTGGATAATACGGGAGAAAGTACTGGCTCTTCTGGTGGCGCCGGTTAAGAACCTGAATTATGACCTTGTGTTTATAACTGCTACTGAGGCTCTAACAGCCTACCTGAAAATTTCAGTTGTGGCAGGTATTGTTTTTGCTTCACCGGTGATCGCATACCAGTTTTGGAGATTTGTGCTTCCTGCCCTGCATACCCACGAAAAACGCTATCTGCTGATATTTATACCGGTTTCAGTGCTGCTGTTTGTGGGCGGGATTGCATTTGCCTATTATTCTGTTTTTTCCTATGCTGTAAAATTCCTCCTCAGCTTTGGCGGAGAGGGTTTGGCTCCCATGCTTTCTTTAAGCAAATACCTTTCGTTTACCATCTGGTTTTTACTGCCCTTCGGAGTCATATTTGAAATGCCTCTGGTTATCGTTGCTATGGCCAGAATGGGAGCAGTTACTCCCGGTTTTCTGGCGTCAAAACGGAAGTTTGCCGTGCTGGCTGTGTTTGCCATAGCGGCTGTGGTTACCCCCACGACTGATATGATCACACAGGGCATAATGGGTGGGGCGATGTATCTGTTATATGAGATAAGCATATGGCTCGCTTACCTGGTGCGGCCCGGCAAAAAAAATAAAGCAGCCCTGCCTGAGGCAGCCGCCCCAAATGTTGATGACGGAAATGATGACGGAAATGATGACGGAAATGACAATGGAGACGGCAACGGAAACGACAAGGGAAATGATGAAAAAAACGATAGCGGAAATGTGGCAAAAATCTACCGTGATATTGTGGACCGCGGTGATGGCAAGGATTCGGAGGACCGTAAATGAAGCACTTTATAATTGGTACTGCCGGACATGTTGACCATGGGAAGACCAGGCTTATAAAGGCCCTCACGGGTCAGGAAACAGACCGGCTGAAGGAGGAAAAAGAACGCGGAATTTCCATTGAGTTGGGTTTCGCACCCTTTCAACTCCCCAGTGGGACCTTAGCCGGTGTGGTTGACGTACCCGGACATGAAAGGTTTATTAAAAATATGTTGGCCGGGGTCGGCGGAATGGATCTGGTAATCCTGGTAGTAGCTGCCGATGAAGGGATTATGCCCCAGACCAGGGAACACCTTGATATTATTGATCTGCTTCAAGTTCAAAAAGGTATCATCGTGATTACTAAGACAGACCTGGTTGATGAGGAATGGCTGGATCTTGTCCAAGAGGAAATAATTGAACTGGTGAAGGAGACCGTACTCGAAGATGCTCCTGTTGTACCGGTATCTTCGGTTACCGGAGCGGGTATCGGGGAACTAATTGAGCTAATCGACCGGACAGCAGAAAATCTCCGGGAACGTCCAGCTGCCGGATATTTCAGAATGCCTGTTGACAGGGTATTTTCCAAGACCGGTTTTGGGACAGTGGTTACCGGGACCTTACTTTCGGGAAGATTACGTCTTGGCGATGTGGTGGAAATTCTGCCTGATATGGAAGAGGCCCGGGTGAGGACACTTCAGGTTCATGGGACTAAGGTCGAAGAAGCGCTGGCGGGACAGCGGGTTGCTGTAAACCTGGCCGGCACAGAACGTGAAACCATAACCCGGGGGAGTGTAATCGCTGCTCCGGGGATGCTTAACCCCTCACACCGCCTAGATGTGCAGCTTAAACTCATTTCAGGTATCAAAAAATCTCTGGCCAACAGGGCGAGAGTCAGGGTACATATAGGAACTTCAGAAATCCTGGCTAGGGTTATCCTCCTGGAAAAGGATGAACTGGAGCCCGGCGAATCAGGATTTATCCAACTGGAATGTGAGGAGGCCATTGTGGCTGCCAGGGATGATTTGCTGGTAATTAGGTCATATTCCCCAATGACGACAATTGGAGGGGGCAAGGTTATCGATTCGGCTCCCCCCAAGCGGAAGCGGTTTCATGCTGAAACCATTGAGATTCTGCGGACCAAGGCAAAAGGGACTCCGGAAGAACTTCTGCACCAGTTTATGCTGTCCTCCGGGCAGGCTGCACATTTACGGGATGATCTGGCCCGCGGCGGAGGATTTGATGAGGCCACAACGGAAGAGGCCATAAATAAGTTGACAGCCCAAGGTCTCTTGAGACAATTTACCTCAGAAAACAAGATTTATTTTATGCTGGATTCTTTTTATACGCAAAAAGCTGACGAGATTGCAGCAGCGCTGGAAAAATATCACACTGTTTACCCCCTCAGGTCCGGTATTTCCAAGGAGGAAATCAGGAGCAGGTTCTTTCCTGGAATGAGCAACAAACTTTTCAGCGCCCTGATGGACATTTACCGGGTAGATGAGGTAATCAGCATAATGGGTGAAAACATAGCTAAAAAGGGTTTTCAGCCTGAACCCCAGGGTGAACAGATCCGGCTGTTCCCTAAAATTGAGGGAGAGTATCTTGCAGCAGGTTTCCAGACACCCGGGTGGGAAGATATTAAATCGGCCCATAGGCTGGTCCCGGCAGAAAGCGAAGAAATATTGAATTACTTCATAAATAAAAAGGTTCTGGTTAAGCTTGAAGACAATGTATTAATACATAGGGCGAACCTTGACAAGGCCAGAAATCTGCTGGTAGGTTTTCTTGAGGAGAAAGGAGAAATAACCCTTGGAGAAGCCCGGGACCTGTTGAATACGTCCCGGAAATTTGCGCTCCCGGTGATGGCTTATTTTGATAAGGAGAGAATCACCAGGCGCATTGATGACAAAAGAGTCCTCTATTAATCAGGGTCCTCTATTAATCAGGAACACTGTAAAAGAAGGGCTTATGGGGCTTGCTGTAACAGCACCCCTTTTTTTTGTACTTCAGGAAAGTATATCTTTTCCACATTTGTACCCGCAGGGGGTACTCCGAATCCGTAACCGCTAAAGCGGTAACGGCTTCGCAGTGGAAAAGGCTAAGGAATGAAGTATAAAAAGGCGCGCGCATCGGGAACTGAAAGATGCGCGCCTTCTTAATGGGGATTTTAAGACAAATATTACAGATTTATTGTAATTTGATGTAATATTTATGAAGGAAAATGACAATATGTGTCGAAATATATACATAAAAGTGCCAATAGAGTCTTATATTGTGGACAGGAGTGGGTATTCCTGTCTATTATTGTTTGGTGTATTGTTGGCCCGGGGATTAGTATAGGTGAAAATATGCTGAACACAAACTATTAATAATTGATACTGCAAAGGAGGTGAAGCAGCAATATTGGCCTTGATCACTCCAAGGCGATGTTATCGAAGGGAGGAGTTACTATGAAGTGTTCACGAAGAGGTTTTCTGAAACTGTCCGGAGCGACAGGTCTTGGCCTGTTTTTTGGGGAGTTGGGTTTTAATCTGGAACCTGTAGCTGCGAAGGTTATGGATTTCAAGATAAAATCTGCCCGGATAGTACCTACTATTTGCCCTTACTGTAGTTGTGGGTGTGGCATCTTATGTTATGTGGAGAATGGTAAAATAATTAATACTGAAGGTGATCCGGACCACCCCATTAACCAGGGCTCTCTTTGCAGCAAAGGGTCATCATTATACCAGATAGCCAATAACGAACGAAGGCTGGGCAAGCCTCTATACAGGGCGCCCGGAAGCAGTAAGTGGGAGCCCCGGGAATGGGACTGGGTCATGGACCGGATAGCTGAAAAAGTTAAACAGACCAGAGACAATACCTTTATTAGCAGCCAAAAGGTCAAAGATTCCAAAACAGGAGGAGACCTTGAGGTTACCGTTAATCGGACAGAGGGTATTGCCTGTTTGGGAGGCGCCGCCCTTGACAATGAAGAGTGCTATCTGCTGACAAAAGCTATGCGTTCCATGGGCCTGGTTTATTTAGAACACCAGGCTCGTATCTGACACTCCTCTACGGTTGCCGGTCTGGCACCTTCATTTGGCAGAGGAGCGATGACTAATCACTATATTGACCTGAAAAATACTGACTGTGCTCTGATTATTGGGAGCAATGCCGCTGAGAATCATCCCATGTCCTTTAAGTGGCTGACCAGGGCCAGGGAAGAGCGCGGCGCCAGGATTATCAGTGTCGATCCCAGGTTTACCCGTACTTCCTCTAAAGCCGATATTTATGCCCCCATCAGGTCAGGTACTGATATTGCTTTCATCGGCGGAATGATTAACTATATTCTAAGAAACAGGATATATAACGAAGCTTATGTAAGGAAATATACCAATGCCGCCTTTATCATTGACGATGGTTATGGCTTTAAAGATGGAATTTTCAGCGGTTATGACAGCAAAAACCGCAAATACAGCACAGACACATGGAAATACAAGACTGATTCTGCGGGACAACCCCTCAAAGATGAGACCCTGCAGCACCCCAGGACTGTTTTCCAGCTGCTGAAAAAGCACTATTCGCGCTATGATATTGATACTGTGTGCAGGATAACGGGAACTCCCAAAGGCGTTTATATGGAAATCGCCGATACCTATGCTGGCACCGGGGCCCGCGGCAAAGCAGGCACTATTTTGTATGCCATGGGAGCTACTCAGCATACCGTGGGTTCGCAAAATATAAGGTCTTATGCCATGCTGCAGCTGCTGCTGGGCAATATGGGTGTTCCCGGTGGAGGCATTAATGCACTCAGGGGAGAGGCAAATGTCCAGGGCTCCACAGATATGGCGCTCCTGTTTCACCTTATCCCGGGATACCTCAATCTTCCGACAGCTGCGCCTCAGTATGCTACTCTTGCCTCATATCTTGAGACAGAGACCCCGAAAACAGGCTACTGGTCCAATAAACCAAAATTTATGGTCAGCCTGCTGAAGGCTTTTTGGGGTCCCAACGCAACCAAGGATAATGAGTATGCTTATCAATATCTACCCAAGATTGATCCCAAGGTAAATTATTCCCATATTTCAGTTTTTGAGGCCCTTTATGAAGAGAAAATTAAGGGAATGTTCTGTTTCGGGCAGAATCCTGTGGTTGGCGGTCCCAATGCCAACAAGGAAGCAAAGGCTTTGGGAAATCTGGACTGGTTGGTCTGTGTTGACCTTTGGGAGACCGAGACTGCGACTTTCTGGACCGAGAAAGCTGGCGCCCGCCCTGCTGATATCAAAACAGAAGTATTTTTGCTCCCTGCCGCATCTTCAGTTGAAAAAGAGGGGACGGTTTCCAACAGCGGAAGGTGGATTCAGTGGCGTTGGAAGGCAATTGAACCGGTTAATGAGGCCAAGTCTGACGGCTGGGTAATAAACAATCTTTTCAAGAGAGTTAAAAAACTTTATGAAAATGAGAGCAGTCCTGCGGCTAATCCAATCAAACACCTTTTATGGGATTATGGCGACCATGATGAACCTGATGTCGACAAGGTTGCCCGGGAAATCAACGGATACAATGTCCTTACCGGGAAACAGGTGCCCGGTTTTGCCAAACTGTCGGATGACGGCTCTACCTGCAGCGGAAACTGGGTTTTCTGCGGGATGTACCCCGAGGCCGGGAAGAACCTTTCTCAGAGACGTGACAACACCGATGAAGGTGGTTTGGGGAACTGCCTGAACTGGTCTTATAGCTGGCCGGCCAATCGCAGAATTCTATACAACCGCTGTTCAGCAGACTACGAAGGAAGGCCCTGGACTGATGACTCCAAGTTAATTTGGTGGGATCCCTTGAAGGGTGATATCCTCAAAGGTGAAAAGGGAAAGTGGGTAGGACTGGATGTCCCTGACTTCAATACCGTCCTGGCTCCTTCAGACCCCGGAGGGACAAATCCCTTTATAATGCTCCCGGAGACAGTGGGTGGGCTGTTTACCACCAAAATGAAGGAAGGCCCTTTTCCAGAGCACTATGAACCATGGGAGAGCCCAGTGAATAACCAGATGTCCGGTATCCAGCTTAACCCGGTGGTTAAGGTGCCGAATACACCCATGAACGAACAGGGGACACCTGATAAGTTCCCGATTATCGGCACAACTTATCGCGTTTCGGAGCATTGGCAGGCCGGACAGATGACCAGGAACCTTCCCTGGCTGGCAGAACTGTTCCCTGACATGTTTGTAGAAATGAGCGAATCCCTGGCTAAAGCAAGGGGAATCAAAAACGGCGATAAAGTTATTATATCTTGCGCCAGGGGGGAAATTACGGCATATGCCCTGGTCACCAAGCGCTTTAAAACTCTCCTTGTTGACGGGAAACAGGTTGAGGAGGTAGGACTGCCGTGGCACTTTGGCTACCAGGGAATTGCAACCGGAGAAATCGCCAATAAACTGACTCCGCATATTGGTGACGGCAACACCATGATTCCCGAATATAAGGCGTTTCTGGTTGATGTAAGGAGGGCGGTATAAATGGCAGAACTTGCGATGTCTGTAGATGTTTCCAAATGTACCGGCTGCCGTGGCTGCCAGGTGGCCTGCAAGCAGTGGAACGGGCTGCCTGCTGTTAAAACAGGCTTCTCCGGGAGCTATGAGAACCCGCCCCGGATTGGCGGCGATACCTGGACAAGAGTGCGGTTTATTGAAAAGGAAGACAGTGGCAAAATGAGGTTCCTGTTCAGAAAAGAACAGTGTATGCACTGTACTGAGGCCAGCTGTCAAGCCGTATGTGCCGCCGGTGCAATTCAAAAGACCGACAGGGGGATGGTGGTTTTTAATGATGATCGCTGTGTCGGCTGTAAAAACTGTGTAGTCGCCTGCCCATTCCATGCGATAGGCTTATCCGAAGAAACGGGCAGCAGCAGGAAGTGCCGGTTCTGTTATGAGAGGATTGACAACGGTATGGAGCCGGCTTGTGTCAAAGCGTGCCCTACCGGCGCCATCAGTTTTGGCGACCGGGATAAGATGCTTACTCAGGCAAAGCAGAGGGTATCTGTTCTGCATGGAACAGGAGTTAATGCCCGGGTCTATGGGGAACATGAACTGGGCGGGCTGCATGTGATTTACGTCCTGGATGATGAACCGGAAGTTTACGGGCTCCCGGCACATCCCCGGGTGGCCACTGCCGGCCTGTTTAACAATTGGCTGCATGCTCTGGCTGGAGTAGGGGTGGTAGCCTTTGCACCGTTCTGGTTAATCTTCCGGGAGCGCGGGACAGTGCCGGATAAGTCAGTTGGAGCGGAGGTGGATGATAATGCATGAAATAGCTTGGCCGGTAATTATAGCCATATACCTGTTTGTGGCAGGTGATGGAGTAGCGGCGTTTTATACGGGTATTCTGGCAAACACCTTTAGTAAGGGGAAATATGAGCGCATAGCCAAGATAGGGTCATATATCGGGGTGCCCCTGATAATTCTAGGTCTTCTGATGCTGATAATTGACCTGGGACGACCCCTCAGTTTCTGGCACTTTGTATTGGGAGAAAATTTTCTGCCTCTGTTTCGGGTAAGTTCCACTATGTCTCTCGGAACCTGGCTGCTGACGGCATTCACCATATTTGGCGGCGGGTATGCCCTTACCTGGCTGGCAGAAGAAAAGTTTGCCAGGGGATGGCCTGTTCTGAAATATTTTTCTTCCCGACCGGGGCTGCGGAAAATACTGGGATATTTAGCCCTGCCCTTTGCCGTATTGATTGCATGTTACACCGGGGTCCTGCTGGCAAGTACTGCAGCGCCGATGTGGAACAGCACCCCATATTTGGGCCTCCTTTTTCTGTTGTCAGCAACTTCTGCCGGTCTTTCCAGCATAATTCTGATACTGGCAGCCACCAAATCAGACAGACATCTTATTTATACCTTTTCCAAGGCAGATGCCATTGTTGATATTCTTGAGCTGGTAGTTTTTATTATACTTATGATAAGGTTGAGTTCATCTGCCCCCGAAGCTGCCGCCCTGCTGCTTAACGGCGAATTCAGCACACTTTTCTGGCTGGGCATAGTGGCTTTCGGGCTGGTAGTGCCCCTTGTCATGGAAATATATGAATTGGCTTCAAGTGAGAAAAATGTAATCAATACTGTTGTGCCTGTGTTGTCGGCAGTGCTTATCCTGATCGGTAGTTTTCTTACCAGGGTGGTAATATTGTATGCCGGTCAGGCAAATTTCTGATAGGGGGTGGCTTTGTTGCCGGGTGATATTGATAAGGGCGGAATTCCACATGAGCTGCTGAATTTTTACCGGGAATTGATAGGAATTCAGAAAAACTATTTTGAAGAATGCAGTCTTGGCCTGAAGGCATCAGGAAATGCGGGCAGTTCTGGGGGAGCAGCTCTTCAAACTCCACTGCTTCAGCAAATTCAGCCTGCTTTTGATACCGCACTGTTTATCAGAGTGTTTCGTGATATTACTGGTATGATTGCCCGAAACCGGCCCGGTCTGGAGGGGTTGGAAGCAATTGACAAGATACCTGATTCTTTTCTCAGTCAGTCTTTTGCTCAGGCTCGTAACAGTAGTGTTAATGAAGTTGTGAATAAAGACAACGGCCTGTTAAAATTCATCTTTACCAATTCGATTAAACCCTTTCTGAAGGCTTTTGCCCAGAGCATGGAAAAGGGGGAGGTTAAGGCAGCTGAAAATCATCCGTTCTGTCCTGTCTGCGGCGGCAGTCCTGATATGGGAAGGGCGGTAAACCCTGGTGGGCAGAGATATTTACACTGTTCATTATGTGGACATGAATGGCTTTCCAAGAGGCTGAAGTGCCCATATTGCCTCAATGAAGACCATAATTTACTGTCAGTAATTATTGTCGATGATATTCCCGGCTGTCGGATTGATGTCTGTGAAGCTTGCGGGAGTTACCTTAAGGTAATAGCAGATGAAACAGGCGGGGTATCCCGGCTGCCGGAAATGGCAGATATTGAGACAATTTACCTGGATGTTGTGGCTAACCAGAGAGGATATACCAGGAGTACATTGAATATATAAGTTTAATTTTTACCAGGGATCGCCAATATTACGGCGGTCCCATTTTCAACATGCCTGGCCGGCAAATGTTACACTGCCAATGGAGGCAAGTCGTACGCACCGGGGTTATAAAAAATTTCTCGCATTTGCAGGAATACGGAAATTATTGGCGAAATAATTTCATAATTAAGACAATTCAGGGGGTGGCGGCTTTGTTAGAGCCGGTTACAATAAGAGATAATGCCAAAAAAATAATGGTTATTGAAGATAACTGTATCACGCTTTGTCAGCTCCGGGATTACCTGGGTGAACAGGGATACAGTATCATCCCGTGCAAGCGCTGCGATGATGCCATGACATTGCTGGAAGAGGTAACCCCCGACCTGATAATCCTTGATATAATCATGCCAGATGTAGACGGTTATGAATTATGTAAGTGGCTTAAGTCCCATTCCCGTCTGAAAATGATCCCAATAGTCTTTTTGACTGCAAAGACAAGCCTTGAAGATAAGCTGGAGGGTTTTCAGACCGGCGGTGATGATTACATTACCAAGCCCTTTGCCGAAGAAGAACTGCTGGCCAGGATACAGGCAATTTTAAACCGGATAAATAGTTACTATAGTATTTCCATGAGGGACGAACTAACCGGCGCTTATAACAGGAGATACCTTAAGGAACGTATGGATGAAGAGTTTTACCGGGTCAGGAGGACCGGCAGACCGTTTTCCATAGTGGTTTTGGATATTGATTTTTTTAAGAATATCAATGATATTTATGGGCATTATGCCGGGGATTCGGTTCTGGTGGAGTTTGTCAGGTTTTTACAGACAAGGCTCAGAAAATCAGACCTGATAGCCAGGCTGGGAGGAGACGAGTTTTTGGTTCTGCTGCCTGACACCACCTCAGGAAGAGCCTATTTTTTAGTAGAACGTTTAAGACAGTCTTTGGAGGAGATTCGTTTCTACCATAAAAAAGACGGTATTGCCACCGAAAATCAGGTTACAATAAGTGCAGGGATTGCCTGCTGTCCCGAACACGGGGATACAGAAGAAATTCTTTTTACTCTGGCTGACGTAGCTTTGTATAATGCTAAAAAATCGGGAAGAAATGCCACCAAAATAGCTGAAGGAGCGAATGAAGGGATTGCCTGCAAATAAAGGGCAGTCTCCGGGTATGAGAAAATAGTGAGGAAGTGACCCAAAGGATGATTCTTACGGGCGCTTCCTTTATTCTTTTTACCGTTGTTTAGGTAAGCGGGTGCATAGCCTCAGATTTAGCTGCCCAAAATAACGGTGGCAGACTATGCCGCTGATTGGCATTAAAGAGCTCGAGGAGGGAACGTATTGGGTGTTGAGGTTAGTCTGAAGTATGGGGATGAATGGGTTAAAGCAATTATTCCTGAGGCCTGGAGTTTGACAGAGGTCAAGCCAAACCAGCTTCCGGAAGTGGCGGATTTGGAGCAGGAGGTTATTAACTGCATTCGGTCCCCGAGGGGCTGCAGCCCACTTAAGCTAATGGTGGAAGGAATGGAGCAAATTGCAATTGTAATCAGTGACCATACCAGGCCCCTGCCTTCAGGAACTCTGCTTCCAATCCTGTGCAACGAACTGGAACAGGCAGGGATAAAAAGAGATAAAATTACTGTGGTTATCGGGGGTGGGAATCACAGGCCTGCCACAGAAAGTGAAAAGAAACACTTGATGGGGCCCCTGTATGGCAAACTGCAATGTTTCCACAGCGCCGAAACCGGCTACAGGGTGCTGGGGGTCACTACAAGAGGAACTCCCGTGGAAGTCAGCGTTCCCGTGGCAGCTGCAGATATGGTGATAAGCCTGGGCAATATTGAGCTGCACCAGCTGGCCGGTTATTCGGGCGGGGTAAAAAGTATAGCCATTGGAACTGCCAGTAAACGTGCCATCGAACACAATCACAGGCTCACCTGCCTGCAGGAGAATGCAGTCGGTGTCCTTGACGGGAACCTGGTAAGAGAGGATATGGAGGAGTTCGCCCGCTGTACAAAGCTTAGGTTCATTATAAATGTTGTTCTCAATGAAGGCAAAGAGGTTACCGCGGTTGTTGCCGGTGACCCTGTTGCGGCTCACCGTGCCGGGTGTTCTTTTGCGAAGCGCATGTATACGGCTGAGGTTGATTACCCTGCCGAAATAGTCATTGTTTCACCGGGCGGCAGTCCCAGGGATAATGCGGTATACCAGGCTCAAAAGGCTGTCGGTAATGCCTTGAAAGTGGCTGCCAACGGAGGTATCATTATTGTAACGGCAAGGTGCCCTGAAGGCTTTGGCGACCCTGTTTTTGAACAGTGGCTAAAAGAAGCGGCGGGTTTGGCGGAACTGGAAGAAAGAACCCATAAAGAGTTTGTGCTCGGAGGACATAAGGCTGCCTTTATTATAAAAGCGGTTAAGCAGTGCCGGGTTTTTTGGGTTTCAGAAATGCAGGCTGCTGATGTGGCCAGACTTTTTTTTACGCCTTTCAATTCGCTGCAGGCTGCGGTTGATGCAGCAGCCACAGAAGTGGGAGCACAGGCCCGGGCTATAATTATGCCATGGGGAGGGTTGACCTTCCCTTTTTGCTAAAAAATATGGAAAAACGTGAAACAAATCGGGCTGGTCTGAATATAGTTTAATGTGTAGATATCTGAAGATTAGGGGGGCCTTAATTTGCTTGATGACCAATTGGGTAAACTCCTGCAGCAGGCGCAGAAATTACAGTCCGATATGGCCAAGGTTCAGGAAGAATTAAAGAATATGAGGGTGGAAGCCGTAGTTGATGCAGGTACAATAAAGGTAATTGCCAACGGGCGGCAGGAAATCGTTGATATTGTGGTTGATTCTGCAATCATACACCCTGCCAATGCGCAGGTTCTTCAGGAACTTCTGGTCAATGCCGTAAACCTGGCCATGGAAAAGTCCCGCACACTTGCCAAGCAGGAAATGAACAGGGTAACAGGCGGGATGAATATCCCCAATATCCCCGGATTTTTTTAGCGCAGGATTGTTCTGAAAATATTGAGAAGGAGGTCATGGTTTGGAAGACATAACTGCATTGTTGGGGTCCAGGGAGAACGAAAAAGACCTTGTCGACAAGCTGATTAGTTTGCTTGACAGGCAGACAGACCATAAAATAAGTCCAAATGTCCTGCTGGGTATTCTGGGGCTGTTTAATGTTCTCACTATTATGAGCGTAGTCCGGGAAACCCCAGGCAGCGGTGTTAGGCAGGTAACGGATCCGGTGGAGAGCAACGGGGACGCTCAGGCTCAGGCTCAGACCCTGAATGATACATTGGGAAGTTTAATGAACAGCCAGGGAGGCGGGCAGCCGGATTTAATGGGCTTATTAGGGAATCTGGCTTCAAAGAAGAAGATAAATCCAGGCCTGCTGCTTTCATTATTCAGCATGTTAAATCAGGGAAGCGCCGGAGCAAATCAAAACATGCCTGCAGAACCTAACCCCGGCCCGGCTCCGGCATCACAATCCGCAGCTGCAGCCGGTGTGTCTGCTGCACCGGCGCAGTCAACAGAAAACTCCAAAACCGGTGATTATAAAAAAAACTCCTGATGATGAGCAAAACAGTGGACCGGGATTTGAACGAAAAAGAGGACTCGGCCAGCGGCCTTAAATTATTCCTGTTAATATTACTAATGAAAATGATTACAAGGTAGAATGCCCGGAAGGCATTCCCTTTTTTTTAATACCCCAAAAAAGGAATCAGGAAATATTTGTCGAAATATTGTCAAAAAATCAAAAAGGAGAGCACAATGAGGTGTAATAATGAGTGTTGTTGTTACAATTTCAGAAAAGTGCCAAACCTGCTATTCATGTGTGCGGAACTGCCCTGCTAAAGCAATCAAGGTAGAGGATGGGCAGGCCAAAATTGTTGAGGAACGGTGTGTCAGCTGCGGCAACTGTGTGCGGGTATGTGCTCAGAAAGCAAAAAAAATCGATACTATAGATATTGATATGGTTAGGGTATTTCTAAAAACCAAGAATACCGTTGCCATGCTGGCGCCTTCTTTTCCGGCAGCTTTTCCAGGTATTGAGGTTAAGGAATTGTTTTCGGCACTATACGGACTGGGGTTCAGCTCAATAGTGGAAGTGACCCAGGGGATAGAGCTTACAGTTCCCAGATATCAACAGTACCTTAGCGAAAACTGGGGGACTGTTATTGCTTCATATTGTCCTGCTGTGGTAGGGCTTATCGAGAAGCATTACCCAAACCTTATCCCCATGCTGGCACCCATAGATTCAGCTGTAATGGCAACAGCCAAACTGGTAAGATTGAAGCAGAAAAAGGTGCAAGTAGTCTTTATTGGACCTTGTGTGGCCAAAAAAGAGGAATCCCGGAGTGATGAAAGGAATCTGGTCAATGCAGTACTGACATTTCGTGAGTTGAAATGCCTTTTCCGTGAGCAGGGCATTGAATTGGAAGGGGAAAAAGGGTTCCTCCCAGAGTCCGGGGAGTTTCTGCCCAGCCTGTTTCCTGTTTCCGGGGGACTCCTGAAAAACCTTGGCCTGAATAACGAGATTGTTCCTGAACTGTCTGTGGTGGAAGGAAAAGACGACTGTGTGGAGGTTATTCAAAACCTGAGTAACGGTAAAATAGCGCCCAGGTTTCTGGATATCCTTTATTGCAAGGGATGTGTCGATGGCCCTGAGATAGATACAGATGTGGACTTCTTCACCCGCAAGGAACTGGTGCTGCGGCACGCCAAGGCTGCCTGTTCCTATTTCAAAAACGGTATGCCTGAACTGGAGTTAAGCCGAAAGTTTTCAGACCGCTCAGTTCCTTTGCAGTATCCCTCGGAAAATGAAATCCGGGAGATTCTTAAACATACATACAAGACTGCTCCCGAGGATGAACTGAACTGCGGGTCATGTGGCTACAATACCTGTCGTGATAAGGCTGTGGCGGTTTACCAGGGGCTGGCGGAAATCGATATGTGTCTCCCGTACCTGCTAAATAAGTCACGCGGTGAAATTGAGTACTACAGGGACAGGCTCAATTTTCCCCAAGCAACCAGATATATACTTGATACCATTATCGGGGAAAGTCCGGTTATCAGCAGCTTGAAGCGATTGATCGAAAAAGCGGCGGCAAGTGACTCAACTGTGCTGATACAGGGTGAAAGCGGTGTCGGGAAGGAGATAGTGGCACAGGCTATCCATAATATCAGTTCCCGCAGCAAAAGCCCCTTTGTTCCCATAAACTGTGCAGCCGTACCGGAATTGCTCTTAGAATCCGAGTTGTTCGGCTATGAAGAGGGGGCCTTTACCGGAGCCAGGAAGGGTGGCAAGCCCGGAAAGTTTGAGCTTGCTAATGGTGGGACCATACTTCTTGACGAGATAGGGGATCTTCCCCTCAGTATGCAGGCAAAGCTGCTGAGGGTGGTACAGGAAAGGGAGTTTGAGAGGGTAGGAGGGACCCGGGTAATTAAGTTTGATGTACGGGTTATCGCAGCTACCAATAGAGACCTGCGAAAACTTATCGCAGAAGGTAAATTCCGGATTGACCTGTTTTACAGGCTAAATGTGCTGCCACTTTATGTTTCGTCCCTAAGGGAAAGAAAACATGACATTCCTCTTTTGATAGGTCATTTTATTGAGAAGATATCCAAAGAAAAAAACATCTCTCCCAAAATAATTTCTGAAGAGGCCATGGAACTGCTGTTGAAATATAGCTGGCCGGGTAATGTCAGGGAATTGGAAAACATTACGGAACGTGCCCTTTTTCTTACAGAGGGAACCGTGGTTCGTCCCGAATCACTCCCGCCACAGATACAAGTGCTGGGTAAGGACGGGACAACCAATGAATTCAGACCAATGAAGGATGCTGTAAAAGAAGTGGAACGTCGTTTAGTATTAGAGGCCCTGCACAGGACAAATAATAATAAAGTCCTGGCAGCAAGGCTGTTGGGCATTACCAGGGTAACCCTGTATCAGAAAATGAGGGAATATGATATTAGAATGGCTGAATAAGGTCACCAGGGGAGTGACGTTTAACGGGGATTTTTCTGAGTCCAAAAACTACGAGTGTAAGATATTGTTAACATGTAAAGAAACTATACAATGACAATTGAAGATGCCTGTACACTGGTGCGGGATGAAAAACGCATGTACAGTAACTAAACAGAATGGGGTTGATTAACCCCATTTTTCTTTGGCATAAATCTTGCATTACAACTATAGTAAATTTAGTTTTATAAATGCAAGGGGGTGTATTAGAAAGTTATGTTTGAACTGGGCAAGGTTTTCCGGAAAGAGTTTACCAGGAGAGATTTCCTCAAGTACAGTTCAAGTCTGGCAGTCTTTATGGGGCTATCCGAATTATACGTGCCCCAGATAGCAAATGCCCTGGAATCAGTGGTGTCCCGGAAGACACCCGTGATCTGGCTGCATGGAGCTGAATGTACCGGCTGTACAGTATCTTTTGCTAATTCACATTATCCGTCTGTCGCCGAACTGGTGCTGGACACATTGTCGGTTAAATACCATGAAACCCTGATGGCAGCCAGCGGACATGTGGCGGAAAAAGCCCTTGATGATGCCGTCAGGGATTTTAACGGCAAATATGTAATGATTGTCGAGGGTGCGATTCCTACAAAGGACGGTGGTGTTTACTGCAAGATCGGAGGCAAACCCTTTGTGGATATTGTGCAAAAGGTGGCCAAGGGAGCTGCATACAATGTGGCTTTGGGCACCTGTGCTTCTTATGGGGGGATACCGGGTGCAGGACCAAATCCTACCGGCGCTAAAGGCTTAAAGGATGTTATTGGGGGTACGGTTGTGAATATTCCCGGGTGTCCGGCACACCCTGACTGGCTGGTGGGTACAATAGTGAACATTCTGCTGTTTGGCAAGGTTCCTGACCTTGACAGTAAAGGCAGGCCCAGGATGTTTTATGGTAAAGTCGTTCATGAGAACTGCCCGCGGCGCGGCGGATACGAGCAGGGCCAATTTATCAAGAATTTTGGGAGTGAACTTCCGGATATTGAAGGATGCCTGGGAGCCAAAGGCTGCCGTGGTCCGGTCACGTCAGCAGACTGTCCCCACCGGCTGTGGAATTCGGGTACCAATTTTTGTATAGCTGCTGGGGCGCCGTGTGCCGGCTGTGTGGAACCGGAATTTCCGCAAACACCGTTATATGAAGCGGTACCTGAGGTAGCCAAGACTATTAAGGCTCAGGAAAGTGATGACAAGCAGGCAGCTATCGGCACCTTCGGAGCCAGCCTCGGAGGGGCTGTTGTGGGAGCAGCGGCTGCAGCCGGGGGGATGTATTTCGCCAAGGAAAAATCCAGGCAGCAGGCCGCTAAGGCAGAGGAGGTGTAACAATTGGCACAGACTGTAGTCATAGACCCCATAACCAGGATAGAAGGTCACCTTCGCATTGAGGTTGAGGTTGAGGGTGGCAAAGTAATCGATGCCAGGGCTGCAGGGACGTTGTGGCGCGGGTTTGAAGTGATTCTGCAGGGGAGAGACCCCCGGGATGCCGGAGTGCTCACCCAACGTATCTGTGGAGTATGTCCGGCAGAACATGCCCACGCTTCAGTACAAAACCTGGATTCGGCTTTTGGGGCTGAAGTACCTGACAATGGCCGGATAATCCGCAACCTGGTTTCCGGAAGCAATTTTGTGGCCTCACATATCCTGCACTTTTATCATCTGGCAGCTCTTGATTACCTGGATATTATGGCAGTTGCCGGGTATAAAGGGATGGATGCCAATCTTCTCAGGGTCAAGGAAAAAATAGTAGGTCTGGTGAAATCGGGGGATACTTCGCCGCTTACTCCCCGGTATGAGCCTGACCAGTTTTGTGTCAGTGACCCGGAAATAGTAACAACCGCAGTGCACCATTATATTCAGGCCCTGGAGATGAGGAGAAAGGCCCAGGAGATGCTGGCCATTTTCGGCGGCAAAATGCCTCACCATGCCACTTTTGTTGCCGGAGGGGTTACCATAGAACCTACTCCGGACAGGATTGCCTCCTTCAGAAGCCGGCTCTTGGAACTTATTGATTTTGTTAATAATGTATATCTGAAGGATGTGCTTTTATTTGGCACAGGCCCCCTGAAACCCATCCATGACGCCAAGATTGGATTTGGGTGCGGCAATTTTCTGGCCTATGGCAACTTTGACCTGGGCAAGTCAGGTGACTATACTAACCGTTTCTTAAAATCAGGTGCAATTTTCGGGGGTGACATTACAAAAGTTAATCCTCTGGACCCTGATAAGATTGCCGAATATGTCAGGTATTCCTGGTATTCTGATACGACAACCGGTAAACACCCCACAGAGGGGGAGACCAGCCCTGATCCGCATAAGGCAGGCGCTTATTCATGGCTTAAAGCCCCGAGATATGACGGTAATCCCATGGAAGTCGGCCCATTGGCCCGGATGCTGGTTACTCAGGACAAGGGTTTTATGGACCTGGTTACCAAAATCGGAGCCTGGCCTTCGGCTGTGGCCCGCCATGCGGCACGCGCCTGGGAATGCAAGATGGTTGCTGAGGGTATGCTGAATTGGCTGGAGGAACTGAAGCCCGGCCAGCCTGTCTGTGATGAAAAGCCTGTTCCCCCGAGCGGTCGCGGGATGGGCCTGGTAGAGGCAGCCAGGGGCGCTCTGGGGCATTTTGTGGAAATAGAAAACGGTAAATCGAAAAATTACCAGTGTGTTGTTCCCACTACCTGGAACTGTTCACCAAGGGATGATAAAGGAATTCGGGGACCTGTCGAGGAGGCTTTGATAGGAGCGCCTGTTCCTGACCCTGATAATCCCATCAATGTTGTCCGGATAGTGAGATCATTTGACCCCTGCCTTGCCTGTGCTGTGCACCTGATAAGGGCCGATTCCAACGAAATCCGGGAATTCAGGGTTATATGAACAGGGTCACGGTAATGGGTGTCGGTAATGACCTGCTCCGTGATGAAGGTATCGGTGTTCATGTTATCAAGGCTATGGAGGGGCAGCAGCTTCCGGACGGTGTCAAGATCGTCAATGGGTGGGTGGCCGGTATTGACCTGCTTCAGGAAATCCAAAATACTGAGCGGCTGATTATTGTTGATGCTATTGATACTGGAGACCGGCCGGGGACTATATACCGGTTCAGGGCAGATGAGGTTGATGTGATGATTAACCGGCACAAGACCTCTCTGCATCAGGTTGACCTTTTTGAAACCCTGAAACTGGCAAAATTCCTGGGGGGCTATCCGGAGACGGTTATTATCGGAATTCAGCCCCGGGATATTGTCTGGGGCACTGAACTGAGCCCGCTGCTTGCTTCTTTGATACCTCAGATAGTTGATGTGGTTAGAGACGAAATTCGGACCTTCAGAAGTTAAGGACTGACTGTGAAGGGAGTGAAATTTATGGGTATTAACCGGAGGACCTTTTTAAAGATATCCGGTTTGATTGCGGCCGGGTCTGTGGCCGGTGGTCTTATTCCGCTCGGTACAGGCCGCGCCGCCGGCAGTGAACTGACCGGCATGGAAGGGCAGGGTATGCTTAATGATGTCTCTAAATGCATCGGCTGTCTAAGTTGTGCCATTGCCTGTAAAAAGGCCAACGAACTGCCTGATGTCCTGGAGTATTCCCCGGTTACTAATGGAGATAACTGGACTACGGTTAAGTTTTCCAAAGAAGGGGCCGGTGAAACCAGGGTTCCTGTAAACCTTAAGGTTCAATGTATGCACTGCGGCAACCCTAGCTGTGTTGCGGTATGCCCAACCGGAGCGGCTTTTAAACGTGATGACGGGATAGTGGTAATTGACCGGGAGACCTGTATCGGGTGCAAGTATTGTGTTATGAGCTGTCCCTTTGAGGTTCCCGGATTATCTGAGGAAACTGGAACAGTGCGTAAGTGTACCTTCTGTGAGGCAAGGGTGAAAGAGGGCCGGATAACAGCTTGTGCTGAAGCCTGCCCGGCGGGCGCTATCCAGTTTGGCAGCCTTGCTGAACTGCAGAAAAAGGCTGAAGGGAGAGTGGCTGACCTTAAGTCCAATGGTTTTCCCAATGCAGCCCTGTATGGCAATGCAGAACTGGGCGGGCTCAGAGTACTTTACCTGCTGCCTGATACACCGGAGGTCTGCGGTTTGCCGGACAACCCCCGGCAGGCTAATGGGGATTCAATCCTGAAATGGCTTACAGGACTTGCCATGGGAGGATTTCTGGTGGCTTCTCCCATCAGGAAAATGTTCAGTGACAGCCCTATGGATGAACATGAAGAGTCCGGATCAAGAGAGGGGGAGAACGGGAATGCCTGAAGGAATTAACTGGGGACTTCCGGTGGCTGTTTACCTTTTTATCGGGGGGATGGCTGCGGCAGCCTATTATATCGGCGTTATTGCTGACATTGCCGGAAAGGGCAGGTATCGGGATATCGCCCGTCTGGGCTCATATTCCGTATTTATACCTATCTGTATCGGCCTTATTATGCTGTTTCTGGACCTTGGCAGGCCATTAAGGTTCTGGCACCTGATTTTCCAGGCCGGACCTCTCCATAGCGGACTGGTTTTCAAAGCAGGTTCAGCAATGTCTCTTGGGGTGTGGTTATTGGGCGCTTTTGTAATCATCTGTGGCGTCCTATACCCGTTGATGTGGCTGGCAGAAGAGAAAACGGGCCGGAGTCTGCCGCTGATATCCGGTCTTGCCGGGAAGGAAAAGCTGAGGCGCAGCATCGGCCTGCTGGGGATACCCTTGGCCGTTTTGGTAGCGGCCTATACCGGGGTGCTGCTGGCAGCCACATCAGTGCCGGTTTGGGCAGACACCCCTCTGCTGCCGGCGCTTTTTATGCTGTCAGCAACCTCTACCGGGATTGCTGCCATCATCCTTCTCATGGGACTGACAGGCAGTAATGACCATGGTATTATGACCCGCCTTGAAAAAGGGGACAGCCTTATTATCAAGATTGAGCTAACCTTTGTAGTTTTAATATTTTTGATATTACTGTTTCTTCCTGACACCTCGGGACTGGTAAGAAATGTGATGTTTGGCAGTTACGCAGTTTTCTTCTGGCTGGGTGTTATCGTAGTGGGACTGCTGCTGCCCCTCAGTATTCAGCGGTACAGCCTGCGCATGCCCAGCGCCAATACCAAGGGACTGGCTGTAATGTCAGCTATCCTGGTCTTGTGTGGCGGGTTTTTTCTCAGATATGTCATCCTGCTTGCAGTGTGAAAAACACTTAAGCCATTTGGACAGCCAAATGGCTTTTTTAATTGGAGGCGGAACGTATTATCCCTTTACTCATAATATGTAATAGATATTTTAAAAATAAATTAGCAGGAGGCAGAGGATATGAGTTACGTTCCCATTGACCCCAATATTGTCCCGCTGCTGCAGGGATTTAGACCTTACCTTGGGGAAAAAGGGCAGGTTGTCACCGATGGGCTGGTGAGCCTGTTCGACGTTATCACCAGCAATTCCGGACAGGAAGCGGTAAAAACTATGAGCAAGGCATTTACATCGTTTGGAGGTGAAGGAAAGACAATTACTTTAAAAACAGCCACAGGTAACCTTACCCTATCACTCAACCTTGTTTTTGTACTATTCCTAATTTTAATCCTTCTCATCCTTTCGGGGAACCTTCTGGCTTTAAGCCACGAAGTTGATGATAATGCTGAGCGCCCTGAGGAGTATGTTGCTGATTCTGGGGATTCGGAAGGTACTCTGGTATAAAATTGTCCGCCATCAAAGTAAAAATACTCATCACTTTACCATGGGTATCCAGTTTTTGCATCAGAAAGGGTGATAATTTTGCGAACAATACCCGCTCTCAAATTATGTGAAATAATGGAGGGCAGCCTGGTCAGGGGTGATGCCAACCTGCCTTTGAGGGGAATCATGTCCAGGTGCTTGTCAGCAAGGCCAGGCTTAATCTATTTTGATATCGCAGGTGGTAAGCCAGGCAATGAGAATATACTTGAAGCTATTAGCAGGGGAGCTTCAGGTATCGTGGTTTCCAGACATAAAAAGACTCTGCCTTTTGAAGACCCGGATATTCTGGTCATAGCTGTGCCAAAAGTTGGGGAAGCCTTTTGGAAGGCCGTAAAGTACTATCGTGACCTGCACGATATTCCCATTGTCGGGGTGACCGGAACATCGGGAAAGACCACCACCAAGGAAATGTTAGCATCAATATTCCGGCTTAGGTGGAAGACCCTGAAAACGATAGGTAATCTGAACCTGCCCCATTATGTCCCGTCTCATATTATGCGCCTTAATTATGGTTATGAGGCTGCTGTTTTTGAAATCGGGATGAACAGGCCTGGGCATATTAGCAAACAGTCACGGGTTATTCGGCCTCGGGTTGGCATTATTACTCATATAGGTGAAGGGCACGTTGAGCACTTGGGCAGTTTTGAGAACGTCATCAAGGAGAAAGCGGGGATAATCGAGGGAATACCGGATGACGGATTCCTGTTGTTAAATGCCGATGACCCCAATACAGAGAAAATAGACTATTCGGGATTTAAGGGCAAGGTTCTTTATTATGGGCTGAAAAACAAGGCCCATTTTAATGCGGGTAACATAACTTTTGACAAGAGGGGAACATCTTTTAAGGCAGTAATAGATGGACAGGAACACGAGTTTTTTATTCCGACTTTTGGGGAGCATAATGTAAGCAATGCCCTAGCGGCAATAGTAGCTGCCCGTCTTCTTGATCTCGATGTTAATATGATTAGAAAAGGCCTTGCCAAGTACAGGAAACCGGCTATGAGACTCCAACTGCTAAGGGGTATCAGGAATAGTACTCTGATAAACGATACGTATAATGCCAATCCCGGTTCAATGATGGCAGGTTTGGAGGTCTTGTCGGCGCTGTCCCGGGGGGAAACAGGCATTGCCGTACTTGGCAATATGCTGGAACAGGGAGAAAATGCCGTGGAAAATCACCGCAAAGTTGGGAAAAGGGCAGCGGAATTAAAGATAGACTGGCTTATTACGGTAGGCAGGCTGGCGAAACAGATCGCCACAGGGGCAGCTTTAAACTCTGACCGGATGAGGATATGGTCATTCCTGCTAAAAAAACAGGCAGTGCAATTCCTTAGGGAAACTATTCCGGAAAGCAGCGTGGTTCTGGTAAAGGGCTCCCGGGGGTCTTATATGGAAACAGTTATCAGAGGATTGAGGAGAGAGAGGAGTCAATAAGAAGTGGCAGATATTTATCTGCCATTCAGCTAATTGGCAAACCCCATGTTTTTTGATTTTAAAAATGTAATAGGGACAGGGGTAGATGAATTCCTCGGGCGGGGCCCCCAATCCGTTACCGAACCCCGGCCTTTTAGAAAGGCCGGGGCTTCGACGGATCGGGGGGACCCCCAGACATCTCCGCCGGCATCCGCTCCCGCTTTGCGGGTCTACCCAAAGGGTACAACGGGCTCTAAGCGCTAAAGCGCAAAGTGCCCGTTCGACCTGCCCGGACGGACGACAGACTCCGCCCTCCGGAACACATCTACCCCTGTCTTACAACATGTTTATAGTTCAAAATTGTTAACTTTGTCAACAGTCTGAGTGGCAGATATTATCTGCCACCTCTTTAATTTCATTAGCTAAAAAGAAAGGGTGCCCCAATTCAAATTGATATGAGACACTCCTTTTTTCTTTCTAAAAGAAGGGACCGAAAAACGGGAAAACGAACGGCAGCAGCAGCAGCCACCATGGGAAGTTTCTGCGGTGCCGGCGGCGATGACCATGACCGCAGCCACTGTAGCCGGCATAATAACCTGCATACATTCCCGGATACATGTCAGGATAGTAGTCCGGATACATTCCGGGATAACCACCGGGATAACCACCCGGATAACCACCGGGATAACCACCCGGATAACCACCCGGATAACCACCGGGATAACCACCGGCATATATTTCCGGATAAGCGCCGGGGAATTCAGAATAAACCCCTGCAACTGCACCGGGCATATGAGTCCCGGGATAAGCTCCGTATATGCCAGGATCACCGATATAGCCGGCAGCCGGCATCATAAAGTTGTAGTTATAATTGACCTGAGGGTTACAACGATGTCTGCCCATCAACTCAACCTCCTTTCTGTTTCTGTAAGACTCTGTATCAATACATTATATGAAAAAGTCATCAGGAGGTTACATTATGGATTACTTACGTCAAGGCGTTGGAAGCAATCCCCAGGATTTACGTATATCAGATGTCTCGTTCCAGTGGCCGCCTGACTTGATGAGGTCCACAACAGGGGACAGGTATGCTGCGTATTTGCTAAAGAGCTGTGTTTTCCTGAGGTCTTCCAGGATTTCATGAAAAATGTCATAAAAGTAGTACTTTTTGCTTTGGTAAAATGCCCTCTGCAGCTCTATATCAGTGAAGTAATCCCTGGTCAGTGACCGGTAATCTGTGGCCACAATTTTGGCCAGGCACAGGCAGCCTCTGGCCATTTCCGGTGAGACCAGCCAACTGCCGGGGGTCCGGTACTCAAAGCCGCCATGAGGTTTAGGGCGGATACTTCCCAGCCAGCCATACTGCCGGCGGCGTCTGGACGACTTGCCGGGATCCTCAATAAGCATCAGGGGTATTGCCAGGTAATTATCGAGAGCCCGCAGCAGGCGGCAGTTAATATTAATATTACTGAAGTGTATGTGGCCTCCTATCTGGTATTTGTCAAAGGGGAGACTGCCGGCGAGCCATTCAATATCCGGGGGAATCAGGGATGCAGCCATCCCCAGGATTTCCCTTATTTTTTTGGTTAGCCTGAGAGGGCACTGATCCGGAGCAGGTCTGACCTCAGCCAGGGGAAAAAATCTGCCCTCCCTATTTTCACTTCTTTCATCATATCCCAGAGGCCCCTCCATTTTAAGAAATTCTGAAGGATAAACAATTCTGCCGGTTTCCGGATGCCTCAACATAAATTCAGGGTCAGCGCCCAGGAGGATACCATTTTCCATAAGGCTGTCAGACCCCGTTTCAGTTCTCTCAATATCAGCAGTAAACCTTTTGGCATGCTCAGAAAAAAGATTTACAGCTTTAAACGGAAGAACAGGGACCGGGGAAATATCCAGGATGACCGGGCGGCCTCTTATGTCAATGGCCGCATGTACCATGCCGAAATCCAGTCCCAAAATATAGATAGCCCGCTGGGCCAACAGACAGGTTTTTACAGTATCCCGGTCCAGGTCGGGAGGGATTTGTTCATATACCCATGAGGGTGTTATGTGGCTGTGCGGGGCGCTGGTTTTTACAGCCACTTTTTTGGTGACCCAAAAGCTGTTAAGGTCAAAGAAATAGATATTGTACTTTTTAATGACATTAACATGCTCCACAAAGAAATCGGCCCCTGATGCCAGGGCCTTGTCAAAAGTCTGAATTAACGCTTCAGTAACGCCCCCGGAGGTCTGGTTATTCCACTTACCCATCAGAGGATAAGGTGAGTTCGGTCCGGGCGCAATGAAGCGGGGACGCCTGATTCTGTTCAATTTGAGTATCTCGAATACCTTTTCCTTATCCAGAGAATTTTTCAAAGGCTGCTTTCTGTTGAGGACAGCCCGGGAAACGTTATCAGGCCCTTCGGGATTCCCCCAGCGGAGGAGGACACTGCAGGCCGTAACCGGGCCGGTCGTTAGGATACAGCCGCTAAATGCATGCAGCAGTTCTGGCTGAGTCAGGCGCTTATCGTAAAGAAAGGCCAGCATCATCGTATCACCTTCCTTTGAGAGTGCCGGCAGTATTTGCTGTCAGACGCGGTTTTGCATATAATCAAGAAAACGGACATAGTGGATCAGGCGGATAAGTGATTTTGCCCGCAGCAGTTTTTCATCAAACCGGAACGGCTTGGAATTGGCTTCGAAAAACCAGGCGTTGCCCTTTACATCAATCCCAATATCCATTTCCAGTTCGCCAAAAGATTGCCTGTAGGCATATTCGATAATCCTGGGAAACAGGAACTCAATTTTTTTCAGTTCTTTTTTGACTTTTTTATAGGAAAAGCCATGATTCTGAGCTGCTTCCCTGATAACTGTATCTGCATGAAATCTGCTTCCCCCGTATAAAATATGGGTGGTGATACTTCCTTCCCCGGCAATGCGTGCAGCTGTACCCGTTTTTCGCCATTTTCCGTTGCGGTCCTTCTGCACCAGGAGGCGCAGGTCAAACGGCCGGTTTCTGAAGTGTGCCAGGGGTATTGTCTGCTGCACCAGATATCCGGACTCCTCCCCGGTTTCCGGCAATTCGCTTAAAATGTCCCGGCAGTTATGTATAATACCTTCCCGAGGTGCCTGATCAAGAGCCTGGTGGACAAAACGGAACATTTTAGTTTCCGTCATGTTAATTTTAAAAATATCGTTGCCAAGGCTGCTGGCTTTGGGCTTAAGATATACCGAGAGATAGCGTGACATCATGTCAGACAGTATGTCCGTGCTCTTCAACTGATGGGTTTCAGGGAGAAAGGCTCTGGTTTTATCATTATTAAATAATATTCTATGTGTTTGCCATTTATCCAGAAAAAATGGGTTGAAAAATCTGGAACCGTATTTCCGCTTTAAGGTATCAAGAATTGGTATGATATCCTCTCTGTTCTCAAGAGTTCTGTTGGGTATCCGGTTATAAATTACGCTGGGAAGGGGGCATATCTGACGTTCCCATTCTCCCGGGTTTGCTTTAGAGTTAAACCGGTAACCCCATACAGCTTTTTTAGACCAGTCAATTTCAAAAGGATTAAATACAAAGGCGGCACATCTCATTTCATTGGCAACTTCAAGGATTTCCGTAAAGGACTCGTTTTGGCCTCCGACGAAAGGGGTAGTGCCGGGCCGCGAAATAGTAAGAATGCCAAGAAGCGGACCAATTTCCAATGGCATTACCCTCCTTTGGTCTGAGACGGGTTTAGTGAATGACCATAAAACCCGGCCAGTAATTTTGCGAACTCCAGCGGGCGCATCAGGGACCGCTCAATGACTTTATATGACCCGCTTTTTGATACCAGGGTGCGGAAGGGTTTGGCATTTATTTCGATAAGCCATACTCTCCCATTGTGGTCTATACCCAGGTCAAGTCCCAACTCTCCCCAGGTCATTCCTGAGGCTGTTTCCAGAGCATCAGGAAGTTTTTTTACTGCCTGGCGGATATCTTCACCAATTCCTTCACCTGCCAGGAAGTCGGCCTGAAAAACCTCCCTGAGAACGGTTGTTATGGATTCCGGGTTTCCGCCGTCACTGAGGTTAGAGAGAAAGCTTTCCGGGGCGGCCTTACGGACGTAAATTTTTGTCCGCCGCCAGTTTCCCCACCTGTCTTTCTGAGCCAGTACGCGGATATCAAAAGGGCAGCCTTCATATTTGGCCAGGTGAAGGTCTTTTTGTACTATATAGTCTTTGCTGCCCATAACCGGGGCAAGGGCAGCCAAAAGTTCTGCGAAACCGGCTGCCGAACCGGAAACGGTCTGCTTATCCCTGGTACGGTACATGAATTGGAATTGATCCTGACCGCGCTGCCGGATATTTATTATTCTTCGCCCCAAGCTGCCGGAGGATGGTTTTAAAAACACTGAATGGAATTTTTCCAGGTAATCGCGGATGTCATCAGGACTATAAACGGGTTTGGTCGGCGGCAGATAGGGCGCCACTTCCGGAATATTCTGCAGGAGTGCATGGGTTTCCCATTTATCAAGAAATTTTGGGTTGAAATAAGGCAACTGTGAATGCAGCATCAGCCAGGATTTGGCCTCCTGAATCTCAGGCCTGGATTCGATTGACCTGGTTGGGATACGGTCATAAACGGTGTCAGGCAGGGGCAGGGTAAGGGGCTTCCAGGCCTTAGTTCCGGATATTGGCATCAAATCAGGAATATACCCCGTTACCAAAGAGTTTTTCCAGTCTATGTCTTCAGGACAGAAGACGAAAATAAAGCCTGAGATGTTTTCTGCCGATTCAGCCAGTGCGGCCAAAACTTGCTCATAACTTCCGAATTCTGTATTTGTATCAGGAAGGTGGCTGCGAACTGTAAATAGTCCAATTATCGGGCCGGCACACAGTAGCGCTTTAGCGGGGTAAAATTTAAGGGTAATAACAGAGCCCGGAGGAATCTGGCAGCAGCGGTCGAGGGCCGGAGAAATAAAAATAATAGGTTCACTGTACTCGGTTGAGCACCTGACTGTGCTTACGACTGCCGTGTTCCGCAAGGCGCCTGTCTTAAAATCAATCCCGGTATTTGGTTGAATTCCAAAAATTTTTAAGATTTGGGGTGAAAGATATATAAAATTATCCTGTTCCCCCATTAGTCCTCCCCATCTGACTTTCATCAGCCTGAAGCCTGCTCCGGCGGCCGGGGCTCTCAATTCAAGTCCCTCTCCTCCCTACTGGTGAACCCTGCCACGTGTGCCGCAAAATCCATGGGCAGCTTGATTGCGTTTTGTTTCAGGTATAGCTGGTCTTTAGGGAAGACTTTGTATGAGGGTTTGGAGTTAATTTCGATAATCCATATATTGCCGGTTTTATCAATGCCTATATCAAGACCTATTTCGGCAAAGGTGCCCAGGGTATTTTCCAGGGTTTCTGCTGCTGTCAGGCTTATTGAAAGTGTGGACAAATATGCTTCACTACCGATCCACCCCTGTGTGGTTAAATCACGCCATAGTTTCTCTACATTTTTGGCCTCGCCTCCGGCGGCGACATTTGGAAAAATATTGCCCTCTGATGCTACCCGGGCTACCATAGCTGAGTTAACCCAGCTTCCTGCAGCGTTTTTCTGCATCAGGACCCTGATATCAAATACCCGGCCATTATAGCTGATTAAATCCAGACCCTGCTGCATTACATAAGGTTTTTTATTGATGAAATCAGTAATTTCAATGTCCATCCGGTGAATATCCGTCCAGATGCCTTTGATATTTTTTTTCCGGTTTCGGTATTGATAGCCGTATCCCTCCGGCAGGAGTGATATTTTCATAATGCCCTTTCCCAGACTGCCGTGCACAGGTTTGAGATATACTGTTTTATATATATTAATGAAACTCCTCAGTGATTCCGGACTTTCAAATTTTCCCGTTTCAGGCAGGTGTTCTTTCAGAAAACTGTTTTGGGACAACACCAGGTGGGTTTCCCACTTGTTAAGGAATTTGGGGTTGAAACAAACAATTTCCTTATGGTGTGCCAGAAATGATGTTATTTGTTTAGTGAGCTTTTTTCGCTCATAAGAGCGGAACAGGATTCTATCATAAACGATGTCAGGCAGGGAAAAGGTGTGTACCTTCCAGATGACTGTTCCATCCTGTTCCTGATGCAGGTAAAGTCCTTTAATCTCTCCTGTATCCCTGCTGACCCCCTTGGGGTTAAACACAAAGGCGATACTGCCTGTTTCCTGGCCATATGTCAGAAAGCGCTGCAGTAGTTTGCCTTGTGAGGAATATGGCGGGGTCCTGTATCTGCCGCCTTGGCTGGTAAGGATCCCAATCAATGGGCCGATCCGGACCTGTGAAGGGCCTTCACTTCTGAGCCTTAAACCATTTACCGGAGGAAGATTCAGGCTTTTTAGAGTTCCCATAGAAATTTGCCTTCCGCCGGGAGTAACTTTGACCCTTGCTTCTGTAGTCAGCGATCCTGCTTTTACCGTGATGGTATTACAGGGTACCAGATTAAGTGACTCCAAGTCACCGGGGTCAAAGTATATAACCTGAGAGGTTTCATCTGTAATGCTTAAGTTTATGAAGGCCATTAGCTCTGTTCCTCCTCTTGATATTTATCTGCCTGAGAGGCAAATCCGGAAAGATAATATGCGTATTCCATCGGCCGGGAGATAGCCCGGGCAACGATGCCGTTTGCACCGATACGCCTGAAAACACTCCTGCCCGGGATGGCATTGCATTCGATAACCCAAACCTTGCCTGTTTCATCAACTCCCAGGTCAACTGCTATTTCACCAAATAAGGGATTCCCCTCTGTTGAGATAAAGCCGGCTATCAGGGAGCTCAGTTTCCTGATATCATCCAGGACTCTATGTGTCAGCCGGGGATTGGGGAAAACGGTCTGCAGAACTTCAGTAATTCTCTCTGCATGCCCGCCGGCGTGAATGTTGCTGATGAGGTTTCCCGGGGCAGCGACTCTGGCGGCGCTTCCGGTGCGCAGCCATTCCCCATACCGGTTTTTTTGCATCAGGACTCTGATGTCAAAGGGATTTCCGTGAATTTTTGCCAGCCTGATTCCCTGTTGGGCAATATACCTGCGGCCTTTGATTAGATTATCCAGAACTGTATTCAATTGCGGGAAATCCGGAATAACGACTGTTTTAAGGCTGCGGAATTCCCGGTAGCTGGCCAAATATCCGGAATCTCTTTTTTTAAGCACAATGATACCTTTTCCTGAGCTTCCGCCGCTGGGTTTCAGATAAACTGTACCATGCCGGGCAGTTAGTTTGGCGATATCAGCTGCTGCTGTGTACAGCATGGTTTCCGGCAAATGAGGGCATATATCCTCATGGCCGGAAAGAAAGTTATGAGTTTTCCATTTCCCGAAAAAGGCAGGGTTAAAAAGTTTTGTCCGGGGGTGTTTTCTGAAAAATCTCCGAACCTCTGTCGCCATGCTGCGTTTTTCTCCTTTCGGGAATAACCCACGGTCATAAACGACATCGGGGAAAGGGAAAATTACCTGCTTCCACTGCTGCATTTCCTTAGTGCTGTCTTCAGGTATAGAGCCATGGATGGTCTCATTCTCCCAGTCGATGTCACCCGGAGAAAAAGCGAAACAGACAGCATTGATACGATTAGCGCAATTAATCAATTTCCGGAAAAAAGATGTCTGTTCTCCAAAGGGCTTTAATTTTTTGTTATTTCGGTGGGCCAGAATTCCGATAACAGGTCCCAGGCGCCATGTGCCGGAGGAAGTGTCTGCCAGGAGCGCCATTTTTAACGGGACCGGAAGCAGCAGTTCCCGGCTGGTTCCGGGGTCAATCTGCACTGATGGCAAATTACCCCGGTGGGCGCCCCTGAATCTGACAACCAAAGAGTGATTACCTGTAAGGAGCCTGATTTCTTCATTAAAAGTACACCGGAGATGCCGCAAGAGGTAATCAGAAACAGTTAGGCTGCCCCCAGGAAGCGAAGGTGAACAGGCAAGGTTTATGCTGTATATCTTCGGCAAAATTTTTCCGCCTCTTTTCAGGTTGTAAGATAGTGTTAAAAAACCGAGTTGCTATATATAGTATGTTAACAGTTACTCTGGTGCTATTTCCCCAAAAAAAAAGCGTCGTTCAAAATTTAGAACCAGGACGCTTTTCTAATTATTTTAGTAGTCGTAATCATCATCATCTTCTGGAAGATCTTCATCATATTTTAGATCAAAATAGTAGTTTTTTACCGGACTTACAGCGCTTGCTTCCACAGCCATGGGAGCTGTCAGCTCCCGGCCCTGCACTGTCTCGCTGCTGTCTGCTGCCGGAGGCAATACACCTACCTTTACCTTTGTCAGTCCGAGAACTTCCGCTGCCATCAGTTGTTCGATTTCAACCCTGATAACTGTTTTTTCACCGATGTTTTTCACATAAGCCTTACGGCAGCGCGGTTTCTCAATTATTTTTGCGGAAGCCTGCTGGTTGGAAATAACTTTCTTACCGAATTTATTCAGAGGTATAAATTCAATAAACGTAACGGTGGTCTTTGCGGCACAGGTTTCCTGGTCATATGCATACCAGACATGGACATCATAGTGGCCTTTGACCTGGATGGCTTCGCCCTGAAAGGGTTTATCTACAATTGCTGCTTCATCTATTGCCGAATTTGAGACAAAATTTCCTAAAACCTGGATGATTTTATGTTTTACCGGTATTTCCAGGTCAATAGACCTCTGGTATTTGTAGGTACCTTTTCCGCAAACCGCTTTCGTAATAATTTCCCGCACAACGGGGCGGTCGGTGGTCATTTACCAATCCTCCCTTCAAGAAGTGTTCTGCTATTCGGTTTCGGAGTACACCTGAACATATACCTTTGTTTCCCCGATGATTTCAGCATAAATGCTGAGTTCAACCTCCACCTGGACCTGACTTGCCGCACTGATAATAGTTTTATGGCATTTAGGTGACTTGACCAGTACGGCTCTGGCATCAACCTGACCAATGATATTTTCACTGATAACACTGATGGGAATGACCTCGGTAAATTTAACAGTTTCTTTGGCCACATCTGTTGTCTGGTCATCATTGAAGGCATACCAGACATTAATATCAAATGTCCCGCTGACACGGACACTTTTACTGCCATCCCCAGATATCTCCGTGACCAGCGGTTCGGTGAGTTTCAGCCTGGTTACCGAAGATCCGAGGATGCTTGACGGGATACGTCCAACCGGAATGGCCAAAATCTCTGTATACCGGAAATCCTGTTGTCCTGTCCCGCAGATAGCCTTAGTAATAATTTCCCTGAAAGAAGTGTCTGTAGGAGCAGCCATTTCCTGCTCCAGTTTGCCGCCAACATCGGCCATTAACAATCCCCTCCTGTACAAAATTTATAAATTGAATTATTTATATGATTGGGAAGCATGGGTCTCCCTTATGACATCAGCTCCCTTCGCAGGCCACTTAATACTAATGTATACTATGATACTGACTTGTATATGGTGACACACCTTTGACTCTTTTTTTGACATAATCGGGACATCTCTTCATATGTATTTGTATGTGAATGCAGTCCGGCGGATTTTGAAGCCGGTTTAGTCCGGCCGCACTGCCGCGGCGGTTATCCGGGGAGGTATTTCGGTTGAGAATTATCGGCTTTCGTACCGGCAGGTCCGGTAAAAAAGGGTTCCTGATTATTGTGGTCTTCTGTTTATTTATATTCTTTCTTAGTCGTGGTGTGTACAGTTGGATAAGCCAAATTATTTCTGCTGAATTAAGTTCCGCTTCATTTAAGGGGAAAATAACCATATCTGATGACAACACCCTTGCAGAACTGGACAGGCAAATCGCGGAGGCCGGGATTAGCGGAGACCCGGGGCAGGTAAAAGGTAAGGCTAACCGGGACAGGACCGGGAAGGGGTATCAGCTTGTGGTTAAAAGAAGAAACGGGACCCAGACTTTTTTGTTTGAAAAGCCGGGGGAAATGTACGAACCTGAAACCGGCCGAAGATACCTCCTGAGAGACGGAGGCGACTGCCTGGAGGCAGCAGTTCATGAGGTTGATGGGAAAAGCCCCTATGGTGAGTTCCTCACCTGGACAGAAGTTAACCGGATTTTTCGCAAATTTGACAAGGCCAGGGTTACCGATCTGGAGACAGGGGAGTCATTTACGGTGCAGCGCAGGGCCGGGAGCCTACATGCCGATGTACAGCCTCTGACAGCAGAGGACAGCGGTATCATGAAAAAAATTTACGGGGGCGCCTGGAGTTGGAAAAGAAGAGCTATTGTTGTTGCAGTAAAGGGGCATAGGATTGCGGCATCTATGAACGGAATGCCCCATGGCGCCGGCGCCATAGGCGGAAATGATTTTAACGGACATTTCTGCATCCACTTCCGGGACAGCAGGCTTCACAAAAATAAGGTTGACCTGGCACATCAGGTGATGGTCTGGAAGGCAGCCGGCAGGTTTGATGAAATGCTGGCAGGGGCCGGAGCCGGGGAGGTGCTTAAAATAATGCTCACTGCTGTGGAACAGGCTGATTACAAGCTGGGCAAAAGATTGGTAAAATATGAACCCGGAGCAGGGGCAGGGGAAATTGACAGCGCTCTTAGCGGACTGAGCTGGTTCTCAGCGGGAGAGGTTTCCGCACCATCCGGTGAAAACGGGACTGTGTTTACGGTAAAAGCTTCTTACGGGCTTAAAGACGGTACCCTGGTGAAAAACAGGGAGATAAAATATGAGCTGATAAAAGTATCCGGGCCTTTTCCTTGGCAGGTACGGGGAACCAGTGTTACGGAGATGCTGCGGGAGGCTGAAACGGACAATGGTTAGCCATATCAGGGACCTTTTGTAATGACAAAATAGTCCGGGTGTGCTAGAATAAGTAAGAAACAGGACAAAACACCACGAACTGCCACCGTATGGATTGGAGTGGGATAATTTGTTACTTACGGTTGAAAAAATGGAAGGCTCCTGGGTTATTATTGAGTGGGGCAAAGATACCTTTAGAATTCCCAAGTTTCTCGTTCCCGGCGGTGTCAAAGAGGGTGACCAGATTAAGATTGCAGTCAGCCTTCCCACTGATTCAGCACGTCTGAGGCTGGACAAAGGCAGGCAGGTTATCACAGAAGACCCGGCTGAATAATATCAGTCGGACAGAATATTTCAGAAAGCGGCCTTGGGGGTTTGGATATATGAATAAACTCTGCCGGTTGTGTCTCAGGGAATGTAAACAGGAAAAGTCAGTCATTATTGTAGAATGCAAGCGTTACTGCCCGGCTCCTGTACAGGTGGAATTCAAGTTTAAGTCTCAAAAGAGGAAGGCCGGGAAGTGAAGCATTTTATTCCGCGAAAACCGTATTTTAGCCCCTCAAAAGGGCATTTTATGCCATCTCGACAGGAAAATACGGGAAAAAAGAGAAACAAAAAGAAAGCTGCATAGTGAGTTAACAAACAGGACCTGTCATAATAGATAGGTTTTTTTATTTTCATTGAAATTTTGGGAAATATTATGGAACCTTTTCTGGTAATTACTCATCATTAATTGAAGGAGAGAAAAACTTATGAACCTTCGTGACTTGTTTAGGACCGGTCCTGGCAAAGACAAAGACCCCCAAGCAGCAATTCACCTGGACCAGGAAGATATAACCCGGATGATGAACCATATCAATTCCTACAAAAGAAAAAAGCTGAACAATCGTAGTCCCTACGAAACGTTCAGCTTCTACCACGGAGAAGAGGTTTTACACAAACTTGGATGTTCACCGGTTGCAGCCAATGACATCCTGCTAAAACCAACGCTTCTCAAAAGATAGAACTAAAAACTGCGCCGCCAACCAACCATGCTCATCCATAAAAACAGGGGTGGATTCTCCGATTACAAAAACACCGAGAGGGAGTCGATCTCCGTTTGGTATGCCCATTTTTCTCATGATACGCCAGATAAACGAAAAAATCAAACTGCATATGGGTTACAAAAGTGGCGTTTCATTTTCAAAACTGGCTTTTCGGGTACAAAAACTTCGTTTCGTTTACAAATATTCAGTTGTCGATTATAAAGAGTGCATTTCAATTTACAAAGTGGCATTTCGCCTTTCAATTTAGCACAATTTTAGAAAGCTTTTTGGAGATAGCTATATATATTTCGATATATGCATCTAAATTTCGCATAAATGCGGATTAAATCTTTACAAATGCGTAAAATATATTGTAAAACGCACTTGAAATTTGATATAATAAAGTGAAAGTGAAACTTAGAAAATGGGTGGCTACTATGCGAGTAAGTTATAAAAAGCTTTGGAAGCTTCTTATCGACAGAGACATGAAAAAGAAAGATCTGCAGTTGGCAGTAGGGCTAAGCTCAACAACCATTGCCAAACTGTCAAATCATGAAAATGTCAGTATGGATGTTCTGATTAAGGTGTGTACCATTCTTGGCGTAGACTTCTGTGAAATTATGGAGTTGGTGCCGGATCAGACAATCGAAAGAGACAAATCTTAAGTGTACTTCAATTGCCCGGAGTTTGACCGTTACGCTCGTTTTAACTCGTGGGGTTCGGCGCGCGAAGCGTTCTCCTGGGAAGATTTGTGCAACATTTCGATAGACCTCCCGCCCTTGGCGATTATCAGCGCGAAATCAATGAAATCCTTATAGAATCCGGATTATTGTACACTCTGACACCTGCAAAAGTAGTTGAACGGGTTCTTGAACACAGTACTTTAACACCCGGAGTGGAGAATGATATCGAATCCGTTAAGGAACGAGGGTTAAAAGACTTATTGGAAGAAGCAGTTGTCATCTTTAAGCAGCCTGACCCAGCGGCTCGAAATGATGCCGTGGAAAAGCTGTGGGATGCATTTGAGCGTTTGAAGACCTAATACACGACACTGGACAAGAAAGGTTCAGCGGCGAAAATCGTTACGGATATGAGCGGCGGGCAGACAGAATTCGCCAAACTGTTTGAGGACGAGTTCAAGGCGTTGACAGCTATAGGCAATGGCTTCAGGATTCGCCATCATGAAACCGATAAAGTCGATATAACAGACAGCAGACACTTCGACTACATATTCAACCGCTGTATGTCGTTGATTGCCTCTGCACTTCAATATCTTAACTGAGGGAGGAACACTTATGGGTGACAGCTTAATCCCGAACAACGCGAATGCTTTTGACGAGGTCATTTCCATCATAGAGAATGCCCGCGAGAGTGCATTCCGAGCCGTCAATCGGGAACTCATCAATATGTACTGGGACATCGGCGAGTATGTGAGCCGCCGAGTTTCTGAAGGTGGTTGGGGCAAGTCTGTCGTCAAGGAGTTTTCTGACTTCATACAGAGTCGCTATGTTGGCATTAAAGGTTTTTCTGCGTCCAATATTTGGCGAATGAAGCAATTTTATGAAACATATCACAGCAATGAAAAACTCGCAACATTGTTGCGAGAATTGACGTGGTCGCACAATCTTCAGATTATGTCGTGCAAAACGGACGAGGAGCGGGAGTTTTATCTCACGCTGTCGGTCAGAAACCGCCACTCTTTCCGCGAGTTGAAGAGGCAGATGGACAGCGGCCTGTATGAGCGCACTATGATGTCGGAAATCACCAACAAGCTGATAACCGAACGGAGTGAAGGTTTGACTGCCCTGCGTGACAGCTATGTCCTTGAATTTTTGGACTTACCCGAAAGCCATAAAGAAAAAGACCTTTTGTAGATCTTCTGTTCTATAATCGCGAGCTTCACTGCCTTGTGGCGATAGAACTGAAAATCGGAGAGTTTGAACCGGAACACCTCGGCAAGATGGAGTTCTACCTTGAGGCTCTCGACCGCGACATCAGGAAAGCCGATGAGAATCCAAGCGTGGGGCTTATCCTTTGTACTAAGAAGGATGCTACGGTAGTCGAGTACGCATTGAGCCGCAGTATGTCGCCCGCCATGATTGCAGATTATAAATTGCATTTACCGGATAAGCGCATACTTGAAAACAAACTGCGTGAGTTGACGGAGCTTGCTGAAAGCACCGCAGATGAAGACGACGAATAAAGGAGGGAACGCCGTGGATTTGAATTTTATAAGAGGACAGTTTACCGAAGCCGAACTTGAGGCGGCTATCATCGGTCTGTTCCAAGAGCAGGATCACGATTATGTCCTCGGCGAAAGACTTGACCGTTCTGCTCTACAAGAATGGATACCCGCCTGAATGGGATGAGGAAGTGTTCGAGAAAGTTCTGGAGCAGGCGGAAAATTTCAAGAAGTACGAACGGGAGCATATATGATAATTTTTTGGTTGGATTGAGTTAGAGTGTAATTAGAAGATGATTTTATGGAAAAGAAGGAATGTTAATCGCAAAAAACCAAGCAACGGGCAGGTGTTTATTTTAATTACTGGCACAATCAGTAAGTGAAAAAATGAAAAATGGACATAAAAAAACCGCGCTGTCGCGGTTTTTAATATTCACCAGGGTAAGGTAAACATA
Organism: Phosphitispora fastidiosa; assembly: GCF_019008365.1. Classification (NCBI taxonomy): domain Bacteria; kingdom Bacillati; phylum Bacillota; class Clostridia; order Eubacteriales; family Peptococcaceae; genus Phosphitispora; species Phosphitispora fastidiosa. The sequence goes on from NZ_JAHHUL010000006.1 coordinate 85,649, forward strand.
GTTTTGAACATATTTTTCAGAATTACGCCCTCTACCCTAAGGATTTTTTTAAATAACCTTAAATACCTTTTCATAAGTCTCCCCCCCAAGTTAATTATATCACAAGCGTGATGAAAAAAATGTCGAATCATGATAAATAAAAGAAAAAATTCACAACCTCTTTCTATATAATGCGGTACATACTAAAAGAAGGAATTTATACTTCGATGTTTAACTTAAATTGGAGAAAGATGCGCCGGAGGGAGTCACAGTTGGAGGTAAAGAATGAAACTTATTGAGGCCAGGGGATTGACTAAGGAATTCAGGATATTCAGCAGAAGTGAAGGTGTCATGGGTGCCTTCCGGGACCTGTTTCACCGTAAATACCGGGTACTCCGGGCTGTAGATGAAATTGATTTTGCCGTTGACCGGGGGGAGATGGTGGGATATATCGGGGCCAATGGCGCCGGAAAATCAACTACCATAAAGATGCTCACCGGGATACTGGTGCCTACTGCGGGCACTGTCAACGTTAACGGGTACGTTCCCCATAAGCAAAGGGAGTCATACACCAAGGGCATCGGGGTGGTTTTCGGACAGCGCAGCCAGCTTTGGTGGGATATTGCTGTTATCGAATCTTTTAAACTGCTGCGGCGGATATATGATGTGCCCAAATCGGATTTTAACCGCAGACTGGAGCAGTTTGACGATATCCTGGGCTTAAGCAGTTTTCTCAATCTTCCTGTCAGAAAACTCAGTCTGGGTCAGCGGATGAGGTGTGACCTGGCAGCAGCCCTGCTGCACAACCCGGCTATTTTGTTTCTGGATGAACCCACCATTGGTTTGGATGTACTGGCTAAATCAAAAATCAGGGAATTCCTGAAGGAAATAAACAATGAGTTTAAGACGACAGTTATCCTTACTACCCATGACCTGGGGGATATTGAGGCCCTATGTCCGAGGGTGGCTATCATTGATCAGGGGAAAATGCTTTATGATGGCTCGGTTGATAACCTTTTTTCCCAGTGGGGCCAGGATAAGCTGGAAGACATCGTGAAGAGGATCTACATGGGGCAAAAACCGGAACCGGGCTTAACGGGGGGAGGCGGCAGCCTTGTTTAACCGCCTGCTGCTTTATCTTGAACTGGTCCGAATGGAGTTTGTCAACAACCTTGCCTACAGGTCGTTTTACTTCACCGGAATCCTTAATTATTCTATCCAGATAGGGGCATACTTTTTTCTATGGGATGCTGTGTATGCGGGAAGCAGGGTTATCGGAGGTCTTGACAGGGAGGCTATGATAACATATGTTATTATTGCCTGGGTAGTGCGCTCATTTTACTTCAGCAATCTGGACCGCAGGGTGGGTACAGATATCAGGGATGGTAAAATCGCCCTGGAGCTTATCAGGCCTTACAGCTACCAGATGGTCAAATATGCCAGATCCTTTGGTGAAGCGGCATTCAGGATGTTCTTCTTTGCGCTTCCGGCCGGCGCTGCTATTTATCTGATCAGGCCTTTTACTCTTCCAACCGGATGGGACAGTGTGGCCATGTTTCTGGCGGCTGTTCTGGGAGCCTTTATAATCAATGCCCAAATTAGTATGATTGCGGGGTTTGCAGTTTTTTTTACCAAAAGCCCCACCGGGGTATATAAGGCCAAACGCGTTATCATGGACCTCTTGTCAGGACTTTTACTGCCAATCAGTTTTTATCCCGGCTGGGCCAGGGAAATTATTCAACTGCTGCCCTTCCAGACGGTAAGCTATCTGCCTAACATGATTTATCTCGGTAAAATCAGGGGTGCGGCTGCCCTTGAGGTTCTGCTCCTGCAGGTATTCTGGATAGCTGTGCTTGGCTTTCTGGCCCACCTGTTCTGGCGTTTTGCTGTAAAACATGTCGTTATCCAGGGAGGTTGATACCTGTGGGTATGCATCAGTACCGCCCATCAGGACCGGCGGCCAGGTATCTGACAATATTTCTGCATTATCTGGCCCAGTATACAAAAATAAAAATGGCCTATAGGTGGGATTTCTTTATACATATATTTACTGAGTTCCTGCAGCAGTCGGTAAGCCTGATTTTCATCCTGATAATATTTTCCAAGGTTCCAGCCATTCAGGGCTGGACCAGGGACCAGGTATTGTTCATCTATGGCTTCTTCCTGGTTCCCTTTGGCATTTACAGCGGCTTTTTTAACCACCTTTTTGACGTGCCGGAAAAGTATGTCCTCCAGGGAGAGTTTGACCGGATACTTCTAAGGCCGATAAATGCCTGGTATCAGGTGGTTGTCGAGACTATGAAGCCTGAGCTGCTGGTAAGTATGATAGTTGGTATCATTATAATGATATATACCGGGAGCAACATGAACCTTGTTCCCGTATGGTGGGATATACCCCTGGCGGTGATACTGGTTATTGGGGCGGCCCTGGTTTATGCGGGGGTTTATACCTTCCTGGCCAGTCTGGGGTTCTGGAGTGAAGGGAACCTTGGTCTGATGCCAATGGTTTACAACCTGTCTCAATACGGCAGGTATCCGATGACCATTTACCGCGGACCGGTGCGGTTTATGCTGACCTGGATACTTCCTTTTGCCTTTGTCGGTTTTTACCCGGCAACCATATTAATGCACAGATATGAGTATATGGGATATGCACTGCTGACCCCGGTTGTCGGGATTGTCTGCTTTGTTATTGCCTACCTGGTCTGGACAGCCGGAATCAAGAGGTATCGGGGGACAGGCAGCTGATAAACCGCCGCCAGAGGCGCATAATATATGATTGAAGCAAAATATGGCAATGATCTTATGGAAGGTGGGGAGAAGACTTTGACCCTGGTATTTTACATTCTGATTGCTGCAGCCGTGGGAACTGCTGCCAGCACACAGGTAATTCTCAACAGCAATCTCAATAAAACCGCAAACCTGTCCCTGACTGTCCTGGTAGTAAATACTATAGCTATGGTTAGTTCCCTGGTTATTTATCTCCTTTTCAGCAGGCAGAGTCTGACAGTCCTCAGGGATGCCGAATGGTATGCCTTCCTGGGCGGGGTGCTGGGTCTGGTGATTGTTATGGGAAGTACCTTCCTGATTCCCAAACTGGGTGTTTCGATTACTACCAGTATTATTATTATGGCCCAGCTGAGTTTTGCCATGATTGCTGACCACTACGGACTGGCAGGGGTGCGGCATATCCCCGTTGAACCTGTCAGGATAGCTGCTCTGATGTTGATGGGATCCGGTGTATACCTGTTTTTTAAATAAGTGGGATAAAAAAAGGGGGGATTAGTAATGCCAAAAGCCGGAAGGAAAATGCCCGGACAGTGGTTGAAGTGGCTTGAGGGTGAAGTCGCTCTCTGGAAAAATGAAGGAATAATTGATGATACCCAGGCCCGCAATATTATGCGCAGATACCCACAGACCGGTGAAGAGACGGCTCGCGGCAGTAGGCTGATAACTCTTCTGTCAGTGATGGGGGCGCTGCTGCTGGGGGTGGGGGTGATCCTCTTCTTTGCCGCCAACTGGCAGGTGATGCCCAAATGGCTCAAGGTGGGGATTGTCTTGGGTAGTATCCTGCTTGCATATGGAACGGGATATTGGCTTGCTTTTGAAAAAGGAAATTACCCTCGTGTGGGCAGGGCGCTTATTTTTCTGGGAACCGTACTCTATGGGTCCGGGATATGGCTGATAGCCCAGATATTTCATATTAATGCCCACTATCCCAATGGGGTGCTATTCTGGGTGCTGGGAATAATTCCTGTCGTCCTGGTATGCCGTTCCCTGTCAGTCCTGGTGGAGGCATCGCTGCTGCTGACTTTGTGGACATTACTCGAACAGACCGGGTTTCAGCACAGCAACCTGTTATATCTGCCTGTCTTTATCCTGGTCATGGTGGTTGCCTACAAAGTGGAGTCCCAGCTTGCTGTAGGGATTACCCTCCCGGGACTGGCGGTATGGCTTGGAATAGCAGGCATCCTGTCCATGAGGGAGACGGAAGCATTTTTTTTCACACTGTTCCTGACCGCTATGCTGGGAATTTTGATCTACATAACCGGTAATGTACATGGAATCCGGGATGAACTTGTCCACATGAAGCTTCCTTATCAGCTCACTGGTCTTCCGGTTTTCTTTATTTCATTGTACCTTCTCAGTTTCCGGGTCCTGGCAGACGCCTCTGACAATATTTTTCAGGAGGGCATTTCCTACCCGCCATTTTTCCTGGCAGCGCTGCTGACTATTATTGCCGGTATTGCTGCCGGCGGGATATATGTGCATACCAAAAGCCGCCACAACAAGAGGATTATCAGAGAAAACATTTTTTTGATTATGGCCGCGGCGCTGCTGCCGGTGATTATGGTTTTTGCAGGGATGATAGGTGAAGGCGTCTTTGTGGCAGCAGTTAATATCCTGTTGTTTGCCTGTATCATTGCTGTTGTTGTGATTGGTTACTCCAACCGGGAACCGGAATGGATTAATATTGGGATAGTATTTTTTGTCCTTGATGTGATTGCCAGGTATTTTGACTTCTTTTGGGATATGCTGCCCAAATCTCTGTTTTTTATGGCCGGCGGGGCGCTGTTGCTCATCGGGGGGACTCTCCTGGAACGCAACAGGAGAAAAGTTATTCAGGGAATGAAGGTGAATAGCTATGAAGCATAGGAAAAAGTTTGTTTGTGCGGTTGTTCTCCAAATTGCGATATTACTGGTAATGATGGGGATGAAATGGTCGACCGCGGCGTTTGGGACTAAAATACTCCTCAAAACTGCTCCTGTTGATCCATGGGATATGTTCCGTGGGGACTATGTGGTCCTGAGTTATGAGATTTCCCAGTTGGACCTGTCTCAGGTCCCTGTTGATAAAAATGATTTTCATCAAAATGAGACTGTCTATGTACAGTTAAAAAAGCAGGGTAAATACTGGACTGCTGCGTCTATTTCCCACCGGAGACCGAATGACGGCAGTCTGGCGATTAAGGGTAAGGTTCGGTTGCATATGGAGCCACAGGATACCCAGAAACTCGAAGGCAGCCAGGAAAACAAGGAACTCCTGGTACTTGATTACGGAATCGAAAGCTTTTTTGTCCCCCAGCACCGGGGCAAGGAAATAGAACAGGAACGCCGGTCAATGGAGGTGGAAGCCAGTGTTGACCGCTGGGGGAACTCAGCGCTGGTGAGGCTGCTGATAGACGGGCAGGAAGTTGAATTCCAGTAGAATATGGTGAACTGCTGCACCGCTGCACCGCTTAACTTATAGGGTATTGGAGGTAAAACTGTGGAAAAGTTGAGGCAGATTGTCGTGGATGCCGGTAAGGAAATGCTCAAAAGGAGCCTTACTGTGGCTACCTGGGGTAACATTAGCGTAAGGGATCCGGAGAGTGAATACATTGTGATAACTCCAAGCGGGATGGATTATGAAGCCTGTGTTCCTGATGATATGGTGGTGTTTGATAAAGATGGCAGAGTGGTGGCCGGTGAACGCAGGCCTTCTATTGAAAAAGACCTGCATATAAGGATTTATCAGCACCGTCCTGATGTAAATGCCATTATACATACTCATCCCGTTTATTCTACGGTATTTGCCGTAACCAGGCAGGGTATTCCGGCGATAACCGAGGAGTTTGCCCAGGTTGTAGGATATACTGTGAAGTGTGCTGAGTATGCCATGCCCGGGACAAAGGAACTGGCAGAAAATGCCGTCAGGGCGTTGGGTCAGGAAAGGGCTGTACTTCTGGCCAGCCATGGCGCTGTTTGTGTCGGGCCTGATATGGAGACGGCTTTTAAGATATCTGATGTCCTGGAAAAGACTGCTCAAATACTCATCCTAAGCAGAACTATCGGTACACCCAGGATTATCTCTAAACAGGATGTCAAGGTGATGCAGGACTTCTTAAAGACCGGGTACGGGCAGCGTTAAGGATGATATAACCAACAGTGAGGAAAAGCGCCTCACTGTTTTTATTTGGTTCAAATTACCAAGAGGAAAAAGCACGAAAAATGTCGAAAAAATTACCAAACCCACCAATTATGAAATAAGGAGGTAATTAATGACTGCTAAAAAAATTATGCTCCGCGTTATCCTTCTTGTTACCACTGTTACCCTATCCCTGTTTCTGTCGGCATTTCCGGCAGCGGCAGCGGTAAACCCGGAAAGTAATTATTACCGGGTTCAGCCGGGAGATTCACTGTGGCTGATTGGATTAAAGTATCACACAACCCCCGGAGCCCTCATGGCAATCAATAATCTGACTTCGACCGAGATATATCCGGGCCAGCAGTTGAGGATTACCGGCGCTGCAGACTCTCCCGGTGACGTTCCGGAAGCCGTCCGGTATACTGTACAGCCCGGTGACAGCCTTTATCTCATCGGACTGAAGTTTGGCACAAATGCCGCTGCCATAATTCAGGCCAATGGGCTTGAATCAACTGAGATCTATCCCGGCCAACTCCTGGCCATACCCGGACAGCTGCAAAGGCAGCATATTGTCAAAGCCGGAGATACCCTATATCTGATTGCCAAAAGGTATGGTACATCCATTGATGCCCTGGTGAGGGTAAACAGCTTGAAAACCACGGAGTTATGGCCCGGACAGGCTCTCCTGCTTCCTGGCAGTGAAACCGGGACTACACAGCCGGATACGGATAATGGGGGCGGCAGCGATGGCGGCACAGCGCCTGTACCGGTTGGCGGGCAGTGGGGTCCTGTTCCTGAAGGTGTGAGTCTTTACCATGTAAGGTCAGGTGAAACCCTCTGGGAACTGGCACAGCGGTATAAGACCACTCAGGCCGCTATTATGACAACAAACCACTTACATACAGATCTCCTCCAGGTAAACCAGCCTTTATTTATTCCTGCCAACAGCCAGAGTCCGGTTAATATCCCATATCCGGAAGCGGTGCAAAAAGCGGGTTATGGCATGCTTTATGACTGGGAGTATGTGTCATGGATATTGGATACAAAAAATACTGCGGTTTTAAAAGACCTGGTAACGGGAAAAAGCTTTAAGGCCAGGCGCCTTGGCGGTTCAAACCATGCTGATATGGAGCCCCTGACTGCAGCAGATACGCGCATTATGAAGGAGATTTTCGGGGGTTCTTGGAACTGGAACCGGCGGGCAGTGCTGGTTTATGTAGACGGAAAGGTAATCGCCGGGTCAATGGCAGGGATGCCCCACGACATTCAGACCATATCTGACAACGATTTTCCGGGACATTTTGACCTGCACTTTCTGAACAGCAGGAAACACAGTACCAATAGTATTGACCCGGAACACCAGGCAATGGTGCAAAAGGCGGCGGGAAATTAGGATATGTTCAGGAGATGATGAGGCCGGGGATTGTCTTATAAGGGACGATCCCCGGATGCTTTTTTGGAACAGGTTCAGTTGTGGATGAAAGCTGACTGTGTACCCGCCAAGTGCAGTCAGCTATGCTTAAAAATGTGGCGGCTTTATCTAAACTCTTGTGCAGCTTCATTTCATACCGGCAATATTGATGTTCATCAGTTTCTGTTCACCAGGGGTGTTAATAATTCACTGCCTTTAACCAGAAAGTATATGTATGAATGTGATGACAATCAGCCTTGAGAGATCAAGGCTATTTTACTGCTTCATTCCCAGGTCTTTGTATTAGTATTGTTAGTAACAGTCTTTTGTAGTAATATAGTATAGGATATGGAAAAGTGAATTAATACTATAGTTCCAAGAATTTATGCAGGAGCAATTTTCCAGAAGGAGTAACGAGATGGCAAAGAACAGAGCGCTGCCTTTTGCGGCAATCACTTTTGTAATGATTGTTTGGGGCCTGTCTTTTCTCAGTATCAAGGTGTCGGTGGCTGTCCTTGGTCCTATGACCCTGGCCCTGAGCAGGTTTGTAATAGCCTCAGTAATGCTTTTGTTTATTCTGAAAATCAAGGAGCCGGATGCGAAACTTAACCGGGTGGACCTTCCCCGGATGGCCTTTTCCGGGATAATTGGGATTACCCTGTATTTTTTCTTTGAGAACAACGGTGTAAGACTTTCTACTGCTTCCACCGCTTCTATAATAATAGCCACAATACCGGTGCTGGCGGTGCTGGCAGACTTTATTTTCTGCGGTAACAGGATCACCTGGCCAAAGGCCCTGGGAGTGGTACTGTCTTTTTTGGGGATCTACCTGATATTCAGGGACCGGGGAGAGTTAAGTTTTGCATCTGAATACTTTCTAGGCAACCTTTCCATGCTGGGGGCCGCGGCTGCCTGGGTGGCCTACAACCTGTTGACCCGGCCTATGGCAAAACGCTACTCGAATCTTGCTATAACTACATACCAGACACTGTTCGGGACCCTTGCCATTGTTCCCTTTGTTTTTTTTGAATCAAACAAATGGGCTTCGGTTAACTGGGTTGTTGCCGGTAATGTCCTGTTCCTCGGGGTATTCTGTTCAGCCATTGGCTATTATTTTTATGTGTATGCCATGGGGGAAATCGGAGTAGGCATGGCATCCCTTTTTATCAACCTGATTCCGGTGGTGACCGTAATTGCCAGTTACTTTATTATTGGCGAAAAAATAACCCACACCCAGCTTGCGGGCGGAGGCCTTGTTGTATTTGCTGTTTATCTGACTGATATTGGAACATGGTTTAAAAAGGGGTTCCGGGTTATTCTTGCCGGTATCAATAGAAATGCTGCGTAAGTACTGCATAAGTACCCCATCACTTTGTCAGACGTTGACTGTATCTTCAATGATAGCTTTTTTATTTTCCCTCTGGCTGCCCAACTCTGATGCCAACATTCCTGTCAGGATAAATACGGCTCCCAGCCCCTGTCTGGGAGTAAATGATTCCCCGCCGATAAGATAAGCAAATAAAGCGGCAAATACAGGTTCCATGGTAAAGATTACCGCCGTATGAGAAGGGGAGGTATATTTCTGAGTCCAGGTCTGCAGAAAAAAGGCCAGTGCAGTGGCAAAAACCGCTGTAATCAGGATAGCGCTCCATACCTGGGTGTTAAAGTTCCCCAGGGTCGGGGTGGTTTCTTTAAATAACGCGGCAATGAAGCTGGCGACGGCAACAGTGGCTATTTGTACCGTTGCCAGGATAAAAGAGTCATTGTCAGGAGAAAATTTGCCCACCACCAGGATATGCAGGGCATATGAAACGGCACAGAAAAGGACAAGAATGTCACCATAGTTAAACCGCAGGTTTTCATTTATTGTTAACAGCCCCAGACCGGCAGCTGCACATAATATGCCAAACAGTGATATCATACCGGGGGCTTTTTTAGTGAGCAGGGTGTAAAAAACGGGGACCAGTACTACTGTGAGCCCGGTGATAAATCCTGCATTGGATGCCGTGGTATACTTCAGGCCAAAGGTCTGAAAGGCATAGCCGGCAAAGAGAAAAAGCCCTATTAGAATCCCCTTAAACAACGCGGGCAGAGTCAGTCTGAGAAGACGTCTGTTGGAAACGACAAGCATGATCACGGCAGCTATGGCAAACCTTATTGCCAGAAAATAGAAAGGTTCGATGTGTTTGATCGCTTCTTTAACGGAAACAAAAGTGGCCCCCCAGACAAGGGCGACAAAGACAAGGGCCAGGTCTGCCATTATTTGTACTTTTCTGCTTCCCATTGATGTACCTCCAGAAAAATATGCTTCCTAATAATATGCTTCCTAATAATATGCTCCTAAATTGCGACTATAAAAATAATTCTCACATATTGGTATCGCAGTGTCAAGGATTTAATCTCTGAAAAATAATAATTGTTATAATAAGTGGCCTATTTATAGTGACAGTTAAAAATGTTCTGGAAATAAAATGTGGTTTTTTGCAGGATTTTTGTTAATTTAAGCGAAATACAGTTTGAAAAACAAATTCGCTCCATGTGCAAATGGAAAAGGAAAAAGGAGGACGATGATGAAAAAGATTCTCAAGTTAGTTACCCTTAGTATCCTTGTTTTAGGTCTTATTTTTGCTGTCGGATGTGGCGGTGAAAAGGCTGCCACAGATGAGGGTGCAGTGTACAAAGTTGGCACCGATGCTGCATATGCCCCCTTTGAATCAGTATCTCCGAGCGGAGAAATTGAAGGTTTTGACACGGATATTATGAAGGCGGTTGCAGCTGCCGAAGGTTTTGAGGTTGAGTTTGTTAATACCGCCTGGGAAGGGATTTTTTCCTCCCTTAACGGTAAGAATGATATTGTTATCTCTGCTGTAACAATCACAGACGACCGTAAAAAGGAAATGGATTTTTCCGAACCGTATTTTGAGTCCACAAACTACATTGCTGTACCTCAGGATTCTGCAATTGCTTCCATGGAAGACCTGACCGGCAAAGTTATATCCGTACAGGAAGGGACCACCGGAGATGAAGTTCTTACTGAATTCCTGGGCAAGGATTACAAAGATATCAAGAGGTTTAAAGGTACCCCCGAAGCATTTCTGGAGCTGAGAAACGGCAAAGCCGATGCTGCTGTTGCAGATTCCGGAGTTGTGGGTAACTACGTGAAAAACAACCCGGATGCCAATTTGAAGATAGTTAAGGATGAGAATTTCCCCAAGGAGTTCTATGGTATTGCAGTTACCAAGGGTAATGCTGAACTGCTTGCGAAAATTAACAGCGGTCTGCAAAAGATTAAAGACAATGGTGAATATGATAAGGTATACAGCAAGTGGTTCAGTGAATAAAAAATCCGTCAAGTCTATGAAAATCTGACAACATAGTTGTTTAGCCCGGCGTGATGCCTTTGAGGCATTACGCCTTTTCATGGATGTGGATGAAAATCTAGAAAGGTGATTTTTCTAAACATGATTACTTTTGGACTTATCAGATGGGATATCATTTCAGATTACATGCCGATGCTGGTGAAAATCGGTGTCAAGACCACTTTCGAACTGACTGTTGTTGCCGTAAGTGTCGGAACTCTGCTTGGTCTTATTCTAAGCTTAATGCGCCTTTCCCATTTCAGGTTGTTTTCCCTGGTTTCAAAAGTATATATTGATTTTTTCCGCGGCACTCCGCTGTTGGTCCAAATACTGTTTATTCACTTTGCTGTACTTCCCACCGTAGGGAGCTTCCCCAACATAGTGAGCGGTTTTGTGGCCCTAAGTCTTAACAGCGGGGCTTATATTGCTGAAATATTCCGAGCCGGTATCCAATCAATTGACAGGGGACAGATGGAGGCTGCCAGATCTCTGGGGATGTCGTACCCCCAGGCAATGAGATATATTATCATACCCCAGGCTATTAAACGAGTGCTTCCGGCCCTGGGAAATGAATTTATTGCCATGCTTAAGGATTCATCACTGGTTTCTGTTATTGCCGTTCAGGAATTGGCAATGACCGGGTCCCTGGTTAACGGAAGAACGGCACGACCGTTTGAAGCCTATGTTCCGGTAGCGATTATGTACCTGATACTGACAATGATTCTATCACAATTTGTGGCTTATCTGGAAAGGAGGTTTGGCAAGAGTGATATACGTGCGTAACCTCCATAAACGTTTTGATAAGCTTGAAGTTCTGCGGGGGATAGATTGTCATATTAAGCCTAAGGAAGTTGTTGTTGTCATTGGACCCAGCGGTTCTGGAAAGAGTACGTTTCTTAGGTGTATTAATCTTTTGGAAATGCCGACAAATGGTGAAATAGTTGTAGACGGCTTTAACATGACAGACAAGGATACCAATATTAATAAAGTACGGGAAGAGGTCGGGATGGTATTTCAGCATTTCAACCTGTTTCCCCACATGACTGCCCTGGAGAATGTAGCCCTGGCTCTTGAAAAAGTCCGCAAGATGCCTGTAGCCCAGGCGGAGTCCGTTGCTGCTGAAATGCTTAAAAAGGTAGGCCTGAGTGATAAGGCCGATAATTATCCCGGTCAGTTATCAGGAGGGCAGCAGCAGAGAGTTGCAATTGGAAGGGCCCTGGCCATGAGACCGAAAGTGATGTTGTTTGATGAGCCTACATCAGCCCTGGACCCGGAAATGGTCGGAGAAGTTCTGGCAGTCATGAAGGAACTTGCCAAGGAAGGAATGACTATGGTTGTCGTATCACATGAAATGGGTTTTGCCAAAGAGGTCGGTGACAGGGTTCTTTTTATGGATGAGGGTATTATTATCGAAGAGGGAACCCCTGAAGATGTATTTGGCAGCCCCAAGCATGAACGAACTCAGTCTTTTCTCAGCAAAATCCTGATTTAAATGAATTGAACCGATCCACTGCATATGGCAGTGGATTTTTTTCTGTCTGCTTTGTCAATGATGACAGGGAAACAGAAAGGCTTTGGAAACAGAATGATTGACAGCGTTTACCTGTTATGGTAAAATCGTATCAGACCGACTAGTCGGTCGGAAAATATTTCCGGAGGTTGATGCTTCTTGAACCTTACTAAAATCGCTATTAAAAGGCCTGCCATGATGTCTATGATAATCATGGTTTTTGTGGTCTTGGGACTCTATACATATAACAAGATGGGGGTTGAACTGTTTCCCGCCGTTAACCTGCCATATGTAGCAGTTGTGACAACTTATCCCGGAGCAGGGGCCGAGGAGATAGAGACACAGGTAGTCAAACCCTTGGAGGATGAACTGGCTTCCCTGAGCAGGTTGAAGCGAATTAATTCACAGGCTTCTGAGGGCTTTACTTTTACGGTACTGGAATTTGAAATGACAGCAGATGCCGACCAGGCTGCCCTTGATGTTCAGAAAAAGATTGACATGCTTAAGGGGCGTCTGCCTGAGGATGCCTCTGACCCGATTGTTTACAAACAGGATATGAACGACCAGCCGGTGCTCATTATGGCCCTGCAGAGCCATCGCCCGCTTTATGAGACTAAGGAATTTGCAGAGGACTTGATAAAAGACCGCCTGCAGCGAATTGAAGGGGTGGCTGATGTTTCAGTGGTTGGTGGGCAGAAGCGTGAGATTTTGGTTGCTGTTGACAGGACTAAACTGGAAGGCTATGGCTTATCCCTCAACCAGATTATTGGCAGACTCAGGGCAGAAAATATGAACCAGCCCAGTGGAAGGCTGGACCGTCCGGAAGCGGAGTATAATGTCCGGGTGCTTGGTGAATTTAAAAATATTGAAGACATCCGTAATCTTGATATTCCTCTCTCGGGGGGAGGCTCAGTTCCTTTAAGCGCGGTTGCGGTTGTTACAGACGGATTTCAGGAAGTTCGGGAATACAGCCGGATTAACGGTATCAGCGCCGTTTCCCTGATGGTTTTTAAGCAGAGTGATGCTTCTATTGTCGAGGTCGGGGAACGGGTTAAAGAGGAGATAGAGCTGCTGCAGCAGGATCTGCCCGAAGATGTGGAAATTATGGTGTCACGTGATACATCGAATTTTATCAGAATATCCCTCGATGATACCAGAAATTCAATTATTGAAGGAATAATTACTGTTGCCCTGGCCCTCTACCTGTTCCTGAGAGAATGGCGTTCCACGGTTATTGTTGCTCTGGCCATCCCCACATCTCTCCTGGCTGCCCTGATGATGATGTATTTCGCCGGCTTCACCTTTAATATGCTGTCACTGATGGGCCTTGCCCTGTGTATCGGGATCCTGGTTGATGATTCCATAGTTGTTCTGGAAAATATCCACAGGCATTTGAAAATGGGCAAGGAGCCTGCCCAAGCCGCTCTGGACGGGAGGATGGAGATAGGGATGGCTGCAGTGGCCATAACCCTTTCAGATATTGTTGTCTTTACCCCGATTGCTTTTATGCAGGGCATGGTGGGCCAGTTTTTTCGCCAGTTCGGCCTTACGGTGGTGTTTGCTGCAATTTTTTCCCTGTTTGTCTCCTTCACCCTTACTCCTATGATGGCAGCCAGGCTTTTCAAGAAAGAAAACGGCAATAATAAACCGGGTGAATCGGAAGAAGTTACGAAGGCGAATGGAGACCTGACCAGTTCAGGCAGGAAATCAATGCTGGGATGGCTGTGGAAAAGGACGACGCCCCTGGGTAAAGGGATGAAACAAAAATACATCTCCTTATTGGAATGGTCCCTCAGGCGTAGGTGGACTGTGCTGGGTATCGCTGCAGCGCTGTTTAGCGCCAGTCTTTTACTCCCGGCTCTTAATGTTATCGGAGCTGAACAGATGCCCAAGATTGACCAGGGAGAAATGACCGTTAACCTGGAGATGCCCATTGGCACACCCATCGGGAAAACCGATGATGTGTTATTGGATATTGAAGAATACCTCAAAACAATTGATGAAATAAAGTACTATCATACTACCCTCGGTTCATCAGGAGGAATGAGTTCCTCTTCTGGCTCTCACCTTGGACGTGTGGGTATCCAGCTTCATGACAAAAAAGAGCGGGAACGTTCGGTTTGGGAGGTTAGTGACCAGATACGAAAATGGGGGGAAGGTTTTGTTCAGGGCAAGATATCTGTTAGTGAGGCAGACTCGATGGGACCTCCGGGCGGGGATATCCAGATAGAAGTAACCGGCCCGGGAACCCAACAGCTAATTGCAATATCAGAAGAGGTTAAGAAGATTATCACTGGAATAGAAGGGGCCATTGATGTGGATACGGACTGGCGTCTTGGCCAGCCGGAGATTCAGGTGGAAATTGACCGCAAAAAAGCGGCTTCAATGGGCCTTTCTGTTGATGAAGTATCACGTTCGGTACGGGCAGCCCTGACCGGTGATGCGGCCGGTAAGTTCCGCGAAGGTAATGATGAGACAGATATTGTGGTAAAAATGGCCGGCCTCAGCAAAGCTGATATTGACCATATCAGGAATCTGCCCCTAAACACCGTGGACGGTTCAGTTGTGCTGCTGCAGCAGGTTGCCGACATTGGTCCCGGGAGTGGGCCGACACAGATTAACCGGATTGACCGGCAGAGGGCCATAACCGTTGGCGGAAGCCTGCGGGAGAGATCTCAGAGTGACTTTCTCAAGGAGGCTACTGAAAAACTGGAGGGAATAAAACTGCCCCCGGGATACAGGGTTAGTTTTGCCGGTCAGGCCCAGGGGATGCAGGAAACGTTTGCTGACCTTATTTCGGCGCTGGTATTATCCATTGTATTGGTCTACATGGTTCTGGTGATGCTTTATGAATCCTTTATGACCCCTTTCATAAGAATGATGGCCCTGCCCCTGGGGGTAGTAGGGGCGTTTCTGGCTCTGGCCTTGACGGGGAATACCCTGAACCTGTTTTCCATGATTGGTCTGATTATGATGGACGGATTGGTGGCCAAGAACGGCACACTCCTGATCGACTACACCCATACTGTAATGGAACGCGGCGTACCATTAAGAGAAGCGCTGCTGGAAGCAGGAAGGACCAGGCTGCGGCCTATTATAATGACTACCACTACCATGATAGTCGGGATGCTGCCAACTGCCCTGGCGCTGGGAGAAGGCGCTGAGACCAGGTCCGGAATGGCATGGGTTCTGATTGGCGGGCTGCTGACCTCAACGTTATTTACCCTAATTATAATTCCGGTAATTTATACCCTTATGGATGACTTTAAAAAATTTTTGAAGAGAAAATTCAGGAAATCAGCCGTAGAAGCCTCCACAGGCGAGACCCTGTAAAACGCAAGGGCGCCGGGAGGGCGCAAAAGGGGAATACAAAGGGAATGCTTCCGTGACTGCATATGGGGCATTCCCCTTTTGTTTTATTTAGGAAAAGCAGAGGCAATTAAAGGAAATATCAATAATTTGTCGAAAAAAACATGTTAGAAGGTATTATGAATCCGGGGTGAAACAGTTGAAATCCTGGCTAAAGGGTCTAAACAAGGAAATACTTGCATTAACCCTCAGTGTGGCTCTTGGGGCATCATTCGTATTGGGTGTATGTGCCCTGTTGGTATTTTACCAGCAATCCAAAGAACAGGTGCTGGACAGAAACAGGGAAATTGCCGGATATATTTCCAATGAAATAAATGTCCGCATGTCACGCGCTTTAAATGCCGGCGCTTTATTAGCTATGGACCCTGCTGTCAGGGAAATGGATTCCGCTGTTCTGCAGCCGGAAATGCGGCGGTTATTTCCGATTGCCGGGATTTTTGACGGACTGGCCCTCACGGACAGCAAAGGGGAAATGGTGGCTTTTGTTCCTGATCAGCCGGGAATAATCGGGTTGGACCTGTCACAGCGCAGTTGGGTTAGAGAGGTTCTTACCAGCGGCCAACAGTTTATTTCTGAACCGTATATAGCTGCAACCGGCAATGAGGTGGTTGTAACCGCCACTCCGGTTAAAGATAAGACCGGCAAGGTTATTGGTGTTATCGGGGGTAGTATGGACCTGAAGAAAAGCACCAAGTTTTCCACTATTATCAGCAGCAGGTCATATAATCCCGAAATGGTTATCCAGATAATCGACCGCAAAGGGATGTTCATTTACAATACGGATAAACAGCTTATTATGAAGAAAGCCGAACCAAGTATCGTTACAGAGGCTCTTTTTGAAGGTAAGGCCGGTGCTTGTGCTCTGGAAATCGGTGATGAACCGTATCTGATAGGGTATGCTCCAGTGGAGAAACTAGGGTGGGGAGTAATCGTCACCTATCCTTCAAAAGCCGCCTTCCGATCGGCAATATATCTCAGAAACCTGATTGCAATTGTTACCATACTGCTAAGTATACTGATTTTTTGCATCGTCTACCGGGAATCAAAAGCTATTACGAAGCCTTTGGAGAAACTCATGGAAGGTGTCAAGAGAGTTGCCGACGGCGACTATCACTTTAATGTAAATGTTTCCTCCAATAATGAGATAGGTATATTGGCCGATTCCTTTAATGCAATGGTGGAACGAATCAAGGATATGAGAGAGGACATCCTGGAAAAACAGGAAAAGCTGGAAAAGGCCAATATCGAGCTGCAGATTATGGCCATAACCGATGGCCTTACTAAGTTATATAATCACAGGTATTTTCAGGACTGTCTGGGCAAAGCCGTCTCCCTGGCCCAAGAGGAAGTTAAGTCGATAACCCTGATGATTCTTGATATTGACTATTTCAAGTACTATAATGATCTCTTTGGACACCAGGCAGGTGACAAATTGCTTGAGGAACTGGCCCAGCTTTTAATCCGGGAACTGGGACCCAATGATATGGTTGCCAGGTACGGTGGTGAGGAATTTACAGTTATATTATATGATTCCGATAACAGGAACGGAATTTTAGCAGCAGAAAAAATCCGGGCTGCAGTGGAAGCTTTTCCCTTTCCGGGGCGGGAGCAGCAGCCTGATGGCAGAGTGACTGTATCGATAGGTGTGGCTTCATTCCCCGAGAATGCAAAAAGCAAGGAAGAACTTGTCAGGCTGGCTGATGAGGCTCTGTACAAGGCCAAGTGCTGTTCGAGGAACAAGGTCGAGCTATATTTCTCGGTACTTGATGACCTGAAGCACGATCTCAATAAGTCAGAGGCCGAATTGATTAATTCCATAAAAATGCTGGTAAGGATTATAAACGCGAAGGACAAGTATACTTTCGGCCATTCAGAACGCGTTGGTAAGTACGCTGTTTCCATTGCTGAGGCAATTGGATTGACAACTGAAGAAGTGCAGACAATTAGGATGGGAGCATTCCTGCATGATGTGGGGAAAATCGAAATAAGCAGAAGTATCCTGATGAAGAAGGGACCATTGACCGAGGAGGAATTTGAAACTATCAGGCAGCATCCCTTCTGGGGAGCGGGGATTATCAAGGCTGTGGAGTCTCTTCATCCCACACTTCCGCTAATCAAGTACCACCATGAACGTTTTGACGGCACCGGATATCCGCTAGGTCTCAAAGAGAAGCAGATACCGCTGCAAGCCCGGATAATGGCTGTTGCCGACAGCTTTGATGCCATGACCAGCAATAGGCCGTACACGAAGAGTAAAAATCTTGATGAAGCCATAGAAGAACTTAGGAAATGTTCGGGTACACAATTTGACCCGGAAGTGGTTGATGTCTTTTTGAGCATTCTTCAGGCAGAAAAAGTCAAGGTGGGCTGAGTCACAATTTGATAAATCTGGTCAGCCTGTTGATTACTTTTTTGATAAAATTATACCAGGCATAGCTGTACACCAGTGAAAAGGAAGCATAAAACGGTAGTGCCACAACAACCGTGCTTCGTTCCAGGTAATAGCCGAATGCGGGAAACCCGAGGACATAAGTGATAAACAGCAGTCCTGCCGTAACTGCAGCGGTTCCGGCAAGGATGGCAGCAGACCGTTTTACGGAATAATGAAGGCCTATGCCGGTAACAAGTCCCAGTGGCGCCATCATCAGGGCAAAGGCCGGTAACCCGACGGGGCGGATGACCAGTGTCAGCCAACCGGAGATAACGGTACATGCCAAACCTCCCGCTGGGTTGATATATGCTGCCAGGGCTATGGGCAGGGTACTGAAAAAGCTTAGCATATTCCCCGGGCCCGGAAAGAGGGCTGCCGAAACCTGAAGCAATCCGGTAAGTGAGGCTAAAAGCGAGTAACGGACCAGGTCGGTAACAGAAATATTTTTATTTTTCAACAAAGGATACCTCCAAATGTGTAGTTGTTATATGTATATACAAAAAAACGGAGCAATTTGCCAAAAGACAGCAAATTGCTCCATTGATATTATTACCGGTATTTGGGGAAAATAAAAAAACATAGTTTGGCGGGAACGTGTGGGAATCGAACCCACCACGGACAGGATCGCTGCCCGTCAACTGGTTTTGAAGACCAGGCGGGCCACCAGGCCCAATCCGCTCCCACAGGCAAATTTTATTATAACATAAGCCTAATAACAAAGCAAACAGAGAATTGGTGGTAATATCAGTTTACTTTTTGAGAAGTTTGTGAGATAATATGTTTGAAAGAACCTTGTCTCTATTGTTAATGGATTGGTTGTTAATGGATTGGTTTTTGCGGGCAGTATAATTATCAGTGTCTTGGTGGGGGTGGCTTGGTGTTCGGCCTAGGTTTTCAGGAGTTGGCATTAATACTCGTTATTGCTCTTGTCATATTTGGCCCCCGCAAACTGCCGGAAGTAGGGCGGGCAATGGGTAGGGCGTTAAATGAGTTCAGAAGCGCTTCTAAGGATATCCAGAAGGAAATCGATGAAGCGGTCAAAGAACCCGATAATAAATAATCAGTTTTGGAGCAGGATGAATCTGCTCCTTTTTTGGATACATTAAAAGGAATAATCTTAGTTGTATTACTTCAAGAACACCTTTTTGTCCAACAGTTTTTACAACCGGCAGGAATTTTCCGTGATATATCGAATATATTGCAATTGAGTAATTTAGATGATTAATTCGGACAAATTATTCCCCCAAAAAGCTTATGATGAGCTTTTATTACAACAAGAAGGTGGAATTAGCGGGCGGGTGGAACAATGAAGGGGTTTGGGTTTTTTAATATCATAAAAGACGAACTAGATGTTGTGGAAAAAGAATTGCATAAGGTTGTTAGAACTAATGACCCTTTACTTACGGAAACATCTGCTCATCTGCTTAATGCGGGAGGCAAGCGGTTAAGACCGGCCTTTGCTCTGGTTGCCGGCAAAACATGTGCCAGACCTTCTGACAAATTGATACCTCTGGCCACTGCTCTGGAGCTTATCCATATGGCCAGTCTGGTACATGATGATGTGATTGATGATTCCTATACCAGGCGAGGCATACCCACTGTCAAGGCAAGCTGGGGAGACCAGGTATCCATTTACACCGGAACATATCTTTTTGCCCAGTCTCTTGTCTTGATTGCCAGATGCGATCATCCTGTTATCAGCAGAATCCTGGCAGACATCAGCGCTATGATGTGTGAGGGAGAGATTCAGCAGATTGTGACAACTTTTGATTCACAACAGACAGTGAAAGACTATTTTTTCCGCATCAAGAGGAAGACGGCTTTACTTATTTCAGCTAGTTGTGAACTGGGAGCTATTGCGTGTGAGGCCCCTATGTATCATGTAAGAGCCCTGAAACGCTATGGTCATTACCTTGGCATGGCTTTCCAGATCACTGATGATATCCTAGATTTCACTGCCAGTGCGCAGGATTTGGGCAAGCCCGTCGGGAGTGATTTAAGACAAGGTATTGTTACCTTGCCGGCTATTTATGCACTTCTTTGGTCGGATGAGCGAACCAGGCTGGCGGAAATTATTCGGAAAAAGGAAAAAAAGGAGGGTGAAGTCCTAGAGGCTATTAAGATTATCAAGGAATGCGGAGCCATTGACAAAGCTATCGAACTATCAGACCGCTATCTTGCTAAAGCCAAAAAGCAGTTAGAGTATCTACCTGCTGGCAGAGCAACCAACAGTTTGAGAACTATTGCAGATTTTATTGGTAGAAGAAGGTTCTGAAAAAAGAAAAAATCGCCAATAAGAGGCCAGACATTTGTTTTGTATGAATTTACCTACTAATCAAAAAATTCCAAACAAAAGAAGGGTTTTGTCATTTTACGTAGAATAAGTTCACAGACAAGAATCCGGAGTAATGCTGGCTCTAATAAGATTCTTAATTTTTTTTGGATGGAATGTGATTTGTAGTGCAAGAAATCTAACGGTTGAGGGAGGCTGGTTTAAGATGGGTATAAGAGATAAGTTTAAGTTTGACCTGTCAAAAACTGAAGATAAGTTAAAATTATTTATTCTGGTTAGTGGTACGTTGTTATTCCTGCTGGTGGCTGTAGTTGGCGGAATTTCACTGACCATGTCACCTGACTTCTGCAAACTTTGCCATAATGCCATGCAGCCGGAGTATGTGACCTGGCAGTATTCTTCCCACAGCAATATAGCATGTGTGGACTGTCATATGGAACCGGGAGTCATTAATATCATGAAGGAAAAAATTGTGGCTACCGGACATCTCTATGATTACATTACTGCAGCGTATGAGGAAGAACTGCCTATCAAAATGAAGCATGAGCTTCCCAGCCACTTGTGTGAACAGTGCCACTCAGTTGAAACCAGGTCATTTACCCTGTCAGGAGATCTTAAGGATCCCCATGAATATCATGAAAAGGTCGGCGTTAGCTGTGTCAAGTGTCACTCCGGTGTGGCCCACGGTAATATTGCCGGCAGAGCTGCTACCACAGAAGGTGAACTTGCTGCCTGGAGCGACAAAGAAGGCAAGGAAAACATGGCTATGGAGTTTGTAAGGCCTGATATGGACACCTGTGTTGCCTGTCATATCAACCCTGCCAAATATGGGGTTGAAGGAATAGAGAGTGTTACCTGGGATTGCGGCGCCTGCCATGAAGACATATTCACCCCGAATTCACACAAAGAAGCCACTTGGACCAGGAACCATGGTCTGGATGCAGCCGGACAGCTTAAGGATTGTGTCAGCTGCCATGCCATGGGTGTGGAACCTACCTTTGCCGCTGACGGTGTGAAAAATAATGTTATCAAAACCGGATCGACTGCAAAGGATTTTGCGTGGACCACTGAGTTCTGCATTAACTGCCACAGTCAAAAGCCAGATGACCACAAGGATAAGTCCCAGTGGATGCCAAATCATAAGCAAGCCGTTGCCGGTAAAGGGATGAATAATTGTATTGCATGCCACAGTATTCAGAAGCCAAAGGCAGGAGAAACTCTGCAATCACCTGCCAAGGAAGTTGCCTGCAACAACTGTCACTGGTTTAAGTAAGTCAATATTATTTATGGAATTCTGATCAGGGTCCCGGTGCAGGCTTAACGGGGGTCTTCAGTGGGGGATGGGGATGTTTAAAAGGCTCAAGCTTAATATGGAGCGAACAGAAGATCGTTTAAAGGCATTTGTCCTTATCAGCGGCGTAGTAACCATACTGCTGGTTTTGACTGCGGGAGCTGTCAGAATGACAATCAGCCCTGAGTTTTGCTCCAAATGTCATGTGATGACACCTGAATATGTTACCTGGAAGGCATCCTCACATGCCTACATTTCCTGCACTGACTGTCATATCAAACCGGGACTCGGTAATCTTCTGATTAATAATTTATCGGCAACAAAGGAACTCTATCTATATTTTACCGGCACATATGAGCGCCCGATTAAGATGAATCATATGCTAGAGGATCAAATCTGTACCGCCTGTCATTCTATGAAAAGGGAATTCACTCCGTCTGGGGACCTGATTATTCCACATGATAAACATGCCGCCAAAAATGTATTGTGTGTTCAGTGCCATGATGGCGTGGCCCATGGTGCCATAGCTGCCAGGAAGGTTACCGAAGACGGCAGGTATGAGGCATGGACCGTGGAAGCAGGCAGGACTCAGATGACCAAAGAGTTTACTGAACCCAAAATGAACAGGTGTCTGGCCTGTCATATGGAACCGGTCAAGTTTGGGATTAAAAATATCAAGAGTGTTACCCAGGCCTGTGAGGCCTGCCATACACAGATTAGCATGCCGGCTGACCACAAGGTTGAGAAGTTTGACTCAAATCATAGTCCGCTGGTGGAAAGTGAAGGGCTGGATTACTGTAATAAGTGCCACTCCTATTCACTGGAGGCTAAGGATATTCCGGCGGATGATCCGGTTGCCAGGTATGCCAGGGGCAATGTTTTCTGTTATGACTGTCACCAGAAAAGACCGGCGGGGCATACCGGGGACTGGCGGATGATCCATAAACAGGATGTTACCAATGGAGATGTATCAGGATGCCTGGTTTGCCACAATAATGCCAAACCGAAACCTGAGGACAAGGCAGTACCTACGTATTGTGCCAAATGTCATAGCAGTCAGAGTGCCGGTACAGAGCCTGCAGGAGGGGATGCAAAATCGGGTGATCCGGATAATCCTCCCGCTAATGTTAAACCCGGGACAGTTAAGTTTGAAAAATATCACCCGGGTGGATGGCGGACTTACCATCCGACTGTTGTCAAAGAAAAAGGCGCCAGCAACGAAGGCTGCTGGAACTGCCATGATACCACACACTGTTCAAGATGCCATACCAACAGCTTATAGAACCTAAATTACAAGGGATAATCAGCAATATTTACTCAGGGACATGTGTAAAAGCAGGGGAACTTAGTTTCCCTGCTTTTACCGGGCCCTTTTTGACTGGATGATTACCCCTGGTTATGCATAAATTGCCTTGGGAATGCTTTTGCGGCTTATTAGTACCTGGTTTAGTGAAATTAATTTTCAGAATAATCAGTCGAGAGCCCCAGGGAGGAAATAAGATAATATTGTGAATTACTGGTATTATGACAAATATTTGGGTTCTGAAGAAAAATTTCTTAACATCCAGAAGGAAAGTTGGTATGTTGTGTCGTACTCTATTAATTAGAACATCAAAGATTAAATAAGATGTCTTTCTCTAAACTTAACAGGCTGTTTTGACGATATATACATAGAGAGTAAATAATGGTATTGACATAACCTCGGGGGACTCCCCAAAGAATACCAATTGATATAACAGGACTCACATATTTGTCATGGTCCAAGAACGGCGAAAGGAGCCGGTTCAGTATGGAACGCAACAGGATATTGGTATTCGGTTTGCTGTTGGTGATGGTTGTTGGTATATTAATATCCCTGCCTGCCGTTCGCAAACAGATCAGCGAGTTTTTACAGTCATTCCAGACTGTTTCCACTGATACAGGGCCAAAACTGGCTGACAGAGAATCTGATAAAGAGGTTTGTGGCATCTGCCATTCAGATAAAAGCAGAGACTTTAACAAGCAGTTTCAGCACGCGCCTTTTGTCAAATGGTACTGCAAAGACTGCCATGTGCCGCATAATGTGGGTTCAGGGAAACACGAGTTTGTAGTTGATATTGACCAGCTTTGTACCACTTGTCACTTTAACAGGCTTGATGAAACCGAATATATTTACCAGCATAAGCCATATCAGCTGGGACACTGTACAGACTGCCACGACCCACATGCATCTGATTACCGGTATTTGTTAAGGACCTCACCTACTACTTTATGTACAGCCTGCCATAAACTGGATTTGGTTTACGATTTCCCAGTTAAACATAAACCTTACGAAATTGGCGCCTGTTCCGACTGCCATGTCCCCCATGCATCAAAAAATAGAGGCATGACCAGGCTTGCGGGTAAGCAGTTATGCTTTACCTGCCACTATGACAGGCAAAATGAGCTCCTGCTGCCGGTGCAGCACAAGCCCTATGCAAACGGCGACTGTGTCAACTGCCACGGCGCTCATGCAACCCCAGGGGAGAAACTGACCCTGGTGGCGGGAAACGGACTTTGCTTAAGCTGCCATTATGGCTTAAATGAAAAAATACAGGCAGGTGCGAAAAACGGGTATATCCATACCCCGGTGAAAGAAAAGTGTACCAATTGTCATGTTCCACACGCATCGGCAAAACCGGCCCTGCTTCCTGAAGCCAGGACGGAACTGTGTTACCTATGTCACTCATCCATGAGACCTGAATTTGCAAAAGCCTCCCACCACCCGGTGGGCAACGGCCTCCTGGACTGTGACGGGTGTCATGACCCGCATGTGGGCCCAGGGCCCAACCTGGTCAGAAAAGCCGGGAACGATTTGTGTTATATGTGCCATTTAGGACTCGAAAGTACCTATGAAAAGCTCCAGCATGCTACCAAAGCCGAAGGGAAAGGAGGCTTGGGAGCCTGTACCAACTGTCACGTACCACATGGGTCCGAGTATAAGCCCCTGCTGCTGGATAAGCAGGAACCGATGTGCAACAGCTGCCATACTGCTATAGGTAAGGCCAGAATAAACCACCCCTTTGGGGATAAGTACACCGATCCCTGGCGTGGAGGCACACTCCACTGCACTAGCTGCCACGGGCCGCATGGAACAGAGCATAAGCAGTTTACGCTGCTCTCTGATGACGAATTGTGTTTGAAGTGTCATGGGGAAAGGCGAAAGGACAATGAGAAGTATTTTAGTGTTCATAAGGTTATTAAACCCAAAAATGAACCCAAGGAAAAGACCATAGATACCACAGTTCCGCCAAGGGAACAGAACCGGACCGATGTCATTAATAAGAAGGCCGGAACATAACAAAATAATTGTTTCATCTGGATGATAGAAACCGGTTAATTACCAACCAAAACCGGCTAACCTGGTAGGAGGGCAAGAAATGGAAGAAAAGGAGCAGAAGGTTTCAGAAGTATCTCTGCGCACAGCTGTAATTTCTGTAGTAGTAGTTATTGTCGTGGTTGTATCTGTTGGTCTCTATTTAGGTAATACGTACTTTTGGAAACCGGTTGAAGAAAAAAATATACTTGAAAAGAAATTTGCAGTGGCCGAACAGGTCTACCAAAAATACCCCCAATCAAAAGATGCGGCTCTTGCTTATGCTATCGCGCTTTACACCCAGGGTGAAGAGGAAGAGGCATCTAAGAGATTTAAGGAATTGGAAACGCGCTTTCCTAAGGATACTGCAGTATTGATTAATTATGCTGTATTCAAAAAAGAAGCCGGTGACATCAAAGAGGCCAAGAGGCTGCTCGAAAAGGTGTTAAAGCAGTCACCCTACTTTGTGATGGCCAATGTTAATTATGGCATGATACTTCGTGAAGAAGGAAAAAATGATGAGGCTTTGGCAGCTTTTGATAAGGCACTAAAGATCGAACCTGGCGCAGCCGATATTCTTGTGGAAAAAGCCAAAGTATATGTAGCTATGAAAGATACCCAAAAAGCTAAGGAAAACCTGCAGAAGGCTATAAGTTTAGTTCCAGATTACGAGGATGCAGTGAAAATTCTGAATGAACTAAAATGAAATGGTGGCGAATATGAGCAAGAAAAGAATATCTAAACATGCATTACTAAATTTAATACTAGGTTCTGTATTGGTTGTGGTTGCGATTTTTGGCTACTTTTACATTAAGAAACTCAGTCCGGTCGAAGTAATGACTGCAGCAGTACCATTTCAGTCATTACCTGAGTACGAGTTTGCCTTTCCTATTTATGGGGGCGATACCGCTTTTAACAACCCATATGAGGTGCTGGCATTTGATGATGAGGTCTATGTGTCAGACCGGAAGAATAACAGAATAGCGGTCTATGACCGGACAGGCAAATTTACCAGGCAAATAGTCTCTGAAGAAACTTATTCACCTGCCGGGATGTGCTGGGACGGGACTAATCTGTGGGTGGCTGTCCCTGAAGCCAAACAGGTGGTTATGATGAACCCCGATGGTGTTATAATTGACAGTTTCAAGATGGAAAAAAACACTCTTCCATCTGATGTGGCGATTGACGGTGGGTTTATGTATGTCCTGAATAACATCGGAATGAATGTACTGAAATATGACCTGAACACCAGGGAAATGGTCACGAGTTTTGGCGGTAGCGGTGTTGAAGAAGGGAAAATGTACTACCCATATGGAATTGCTGTCAGAGAAGGCAATATATATGTAGCTGACTCTCTCAACAACAGAATCAACATATATGATCTTGAAGGTAATTTTGTTAAGAAATTGCCCAAACTCGAGGAAGGGGCCAAAGGCGGCGGGCTCTATGTTCCGCATGGCATCGCCTTTGACGATGACGGCAGGCTCTATACTGTTGAAGGTATGGCTCATCAGGTGACGGCCATCAATGACCAGGGAGAAATTGATTTGCGAGTGACCAAGAGCGAAACAATTGAGGACCAGGCCCAGGATATTACTTTACCGACTGATGTTACTTTTGATGAAGTTGGGCGGATGTATGTGCTAGAACACGCCTTTAAGCGTGTATTGGTTTATAAAAGAAAATAGCCTGGAAAGGAGGTGAAAAAGATGAGAAAGGTATTAATTTTGGTGATGATGTCGTTACTGATGACATTAATTTTTGCATCATCCGCAGTGGCCCTTGAACCCTATTATCATGGAGATTTTGACACCAACTCCGTAGGGTGTGCCAAGTGCCACGTTACTCACGCCGGTAGTGCCGCAGCTTTATTGATTGCCGGCCCAACTCAAACGGAATTTTGCTATTATTGTCATGCCGACATCACTAAAAACCCTTATGACGCAGCTCTGGGTAAAATCCAGACAGACCTTGAAGTATGGCCATCTCTGGCCGGTGGATTTGACAGTTCCTTTGATTTTGACACTAAGAACTATGATGCTACCGACGGTGCGGTTGGGGCTAACTACATAGCTTCTAGTTCAGTCCACGGGGTTGAATCATATGATGGTCCAGCCGGAGACAGTGATTGGGATATTGGAGCCCAAATCCCGGGTGGTACCAACACACTGGTAGGGAATTTTAGGTGCGGTTCCTGCCATGACCCTCACGCCGGAGGTACCTATCCGGCAGCCGGTGTGATGCCCCGTCTCCTGAAAGCCAACCTGTACGGTACTGACTTTGTTGTAGCTGACTTCCAGGACTGGACATTTTCTGCTGAGACTGCCTCTTCCGGGACCGACCTGAGAGCCAAGGTGCTTACAGGTTATGGTGACGAAGCAGGTAATTGGTGTGCCGGGTGTCATGACCTGTTTAACCAGACAGCCCATGATGCCGGTCAGGTAGCAGTGAATAATGCTTCTACCGGAAATGCGGACAAGTACATGCACCGCATGAACTTTACCGTGAATGCTGCTAACGTGGGTGACATTACAAATGCTACATTAGAAAAGCTGGCATTGTCGGTTGGCGGCGATTTGACCTGTTTGACCTGCCACAGGGCCCATGGTACTGCTTCAACAGTCACTGCAGGCACTGTCTTTAACCGGGCATGGAACTACCTGCATGGTGATGGAACAGCTGAAAGCGGCACTCAGGAATCTACAGTTCTGTTGCGGGAAAAAGAAAGAGATGTATGTTTTGACTGCCACGGTGCAGCTGAATTCAACAAACCGAGCCAGCAAGAATAATTTGCATCCAAATGGTGAGTGCCCGGTGATTTTACCGGGCACTTTACCACAGTTTTAATAATGCGTCATGTGATACGAATAAAGGCCATATATATAACTTTAGAAAACAAGCTGCTAAAGCATATTAACATATAGATTGATAGTGTAATCGTTTATGAGAGGAGGAGTTAATTTGAAAAAAATACTCCTGCTGATTTCTTTAACGGCAATATTTATGATGGTGGGCATGGGAAACGCTGCTGCTGTTTCTGACGATTGTTCCAAATGTCATGGGACGGTAATAGGCACCTTCACTGTGGATCCTCCGGTAACCAGCCAGACGTGTATGTTAGCATGTCATGGCGTAATCAGTTCTAGACATCCGTCTCCCAGTTGGCGGGCGGTTTTAGTTGATGGGGCAGGTTATTTTAAAAGTCCTGAGAGTATTCTAACCCCTGCTGCCACTATTCACCGCTATCATAATGGCAGTAACCTCCCTGCTGGCAGTAATGCCTGTAAAAGATGTCATTCAGCAGTAACATGTGAAGCCTGTCATAAGCCGGTAGCTCATACGGAACACGGCAGTACCGAGTACGCTGATTACCCTTCTTTCACATTAGCCACCGGCTCGGTATGGGGTAGCCAAACGTTGTCCTGTTCAACGTCGGAATGTCACAGCTTTTATGTTCCGGGGGTAACTGATATTAGAAAAGACGGAAAGCAGTTATGTATAAATTGCCACAGTACAGATAAATCCGGACATAATGAAGCTAACTTAGCCGGGGTTCACTCTTCTAAGAATGCTGCTCTCAGGCTGGGCGTCGCAGACTATATTGTATCCTGTGAAGGCTGCCATGCCGATACCTTGACAGCAGAACATAAAGCAGCAGTACAAAATGACAGTTTACCGGAGGACACTGAATGTGGGTATTGTCACGGCGGTTCGGCAGCGCCTCAGGTTAACAGTGTTGTATATGAAATTAAGGAAATAAACAGTTCTGTTGATGATCCGGGGATCCAGGCTGAGAACAGGAACTGTTCTAAATGCCACTTTGATGAGGTTGTCCTCCCGGGCAGATCACTGGAACATGTGACCTATCATATCGCATCAGAAAGTGATAATATTGATATTTCGGGAGCGCCACATGAGGACTGCAACACCTGTCATGCCAATACAGATTTGATGTCCACGATTTATGGTCTGGCTAAAACCCCAATATCAGACAGGGGCTATAGCTGTTTTACATGCCACAATGAACAGTTTGATATGGAACCTGTGCATTTGGCAGGTTTTGATGGGGATGAGACTGAGATTACCGAGGTACATCCAGGGTGCGGCACATGCCATACTCCAGGAAGTGAGTATTCTGAAAAGGTAGGGGAAATTCTTACCGACCTGAGCAATGGTACGGGCGGATATGAATGTATGGAATGTCATTCCGGTGAAACTCTTGACGAAGAACATAACGGGATAATTGATGCTAATTGTACAACAACATGCCATAAGAGCGCACTTACACTGGAGCATTTAGACAACCCCATTACCCAGGTAAGCAATGAGGATAATCCCCTCACTTGCGGCACCTGCCATAAAAATAATACTATAGAAATAAAAATAGCTATTACGACCGGAAATACTGATTGCACGGCCTGTCATAATCAGGCACATAATTTCAATATGATTCAGAAAGTGCCGGTTGATATCGCTCTTTATCCGGGTTTCCAATGGTCAACACCACAATCGGCTTTGATCTGGGCTGATGAAGCCTGGATGCCTTCAGGTTACGAAGGGGCAAAGTTAATTATATCCAACCGTACGAACGTTTCCAGGGTTGAAGTATGGGATTATTACAGGGAAGAAATGTCGTCAAATGGATGGTCAATGCCTTCAGTACAACTGTCCACAAATTCCTTTATAGCTGAATTTGTAAAAGACAGGAGAAAAGTCACCGTGTTTTTCTACGGTGGTGAAAATCACGCTGCTGAACCAATATTGCCTGGTGGTTACCGGTTGGAAATACTTTACAAGTAGTTTGTTGCATGCGGATAAGCCGGTATAGTTTTATACCGGCTTATTATACTTCAAAAGGCAGGTTCTAAAGAATAAACGTTAACATAAAGTTTTAAAAATACGAATATTACAAAAATACTGCAGGAGAAATTATAACATTGTTTAATATTACCAAGTATAAGGTTTAAAAGTAAGAAATTTTATTTTAATTGCTAACAACTTGACCGGTTGGCAATTTTTATTGTCGTCGGGAAATGGAAAAATATGTAACATAACCAAGGAAAAAATGTTAATCATACGAGAGGAGGTGAAATAAAAGTAATGCTAAAAAGTAGAAAAAAAATGTGCCGAAAGGAGGTTGGATATTTGAAGAAAACAATTTTGGCAGCTTTGGGTCTGTTTGTTGTCATGACACTATTTGCTTCCAGTGGAGTCGGTGCAGCTACTGCCGGTGATGACTGTACCAACTGCCACGGAACAATTGTTTCTGATTTTATGGTAGCGTCACCTACGCTGGGAGAGACCTGTACGGTCTGCCATGGAGTGATTACCGCACGACACTCTTCCCCTGCATGGATTGCTGTGTACGTTGACGGCGTAGGATATTTTAAATCAGCAGACAGTGTTTTAACCGGTCCCCCCAGCATACACTCATATCACAGCGGAATGAATACTCCTGCTGGGAGTGATGCCTGTGCCAGATGCCATCGAGCAGCATCCTGTGAAACTTGTCATACTCCTGTCAATCATAAACTTCACGGCAGTACCGAAATGGAAAGTTATCCATCATACATTGTAGCTACCGGGATAAGTTTTGGTTCTCTGGACATTAGCTGTTCCACTTCCAACTGTCATAAATTTTACTCCCCGGGCATTGTCCCATCAGGCCCAAACGATACAACCAACCTCTGCTTCAACTGTCACAGCACCGATAAAGCAGGTCATGACGATACCCAACTTGCAGCACTACATACTACCACATTTCCCAGTGAACTCATGTTTACCGGCCAACTGACAGGTATATATCCGGTTGATTGTTCAGGATGTCATAACAGTACTCTTGATGTTGAACACGCAAATCAGGATAAAGACTGTATGGCCTGTCACAAATCCACCAACGCTGCTGTAATTAACGTGATTGATATAGCCGACAACACTGAAGCCAACCGCGCCTGTGACAAGTGCCATTTCAATGCCGGAGTTATCCCAGTACCTGAGGAGCATCCACTTTTCCATATTGCCACAGAGAGTAACAATCTGCGGATTGACGGCGTGCCGCATGAGTCATGCAATACCTGTCACCAGAGGCAGGAAATCCTTCCTGAGATTGCAGTACTTGCAGGCAGTTCAGTTAAAAACTACTCATGTTTTGACTGCCACAACGGTGACGGGACCACAGGGTCCAATCCCAAGGCGCCTGTTCACAGCGCCGATTACAGCGGTCAGCAGATGGCTGTTATGGACGTACACACGAGTTGTGCATCATGTCATACTCCGGGCACCACATATGCCGCAGTGATTGACACAATCATTGCTGATGGCCGCAGTGACAGTTATTCCTGTACAGAATGCCATACTGACTTATCATCAGGCCACCAAGCCGCTTTTGAAGGGGTTCTGTATGATGATACAACCGCCTTCCACCTGAAATGTACAGACTGCCACAATGAGGCCTATAAGAGTGTTATTGCCGGGCTGAAGGAAGATGTAAAAGATGGTACAGGTTATGAATGCTCTGCCTGTCACCTGGAAGATAATGAAAAAGGCACATCACCATATTATCCTGTTCACCAGGCTGACGGAGAACAGATTGTAGGCTACCATCCATTGTCCTGTGAAACATGCCATGGAGTGGTTGACGGACAGTACCGGGTTGATATTGACCCCATCAGAGACAATGTCCCTGTACCAGGTTATTCATGTTCCGCATGCCATGGGGATATTGCCACAATGCATCAAAGCACGACAGACCTGGCAACAACTGACCTCATTGCTGCAGATAAGCCGGTTGACTGTTCCTGGTGCCACACATCAACAAACGAAACCTATGCCGTAAATAACCTCATCGGGGTTCATGTGGAGCCAAATATCACTTTAAACCAAGACTATACCTGCGGTGTATGCCATGACCCGGATGCTCCGGTAGGGGTTCAGATTGACACCGGTTTGACAGCCTGTGAAGCATGTCATAATGATGTTTCCGCACCTGCAAAACACCCGGAAGACCAATACGCTCCAGAGCATGAGGTGGATTTGTTCCCGGTATTTATGCCTGAATACAGTCCTGATTGCAGTACCTGTCATGCCGACTCCTTAATAGACAT
The DNA here is from genome assembly GCF_019008365.1 of Phosphitispora fastidiosa. Lineage (NCBI taxonomy): Bacteria > Bacillati > Bacillota > Clostridia > Eubacteriales > Peptococcaceae > Phosphitispora > Phosphitispora fastidiosa. The sequence continues at coordinate 117,637 of NZ_JAHHUL010000006.1, forward strand.
CCATTCAGCTGTCAGTGTTGGATGTGGCGCCTGCCATACTGATGAGCGATTTAAACCTGCAGTGGTAGGTCTTGATGTATCCTGTGAAGGCTGTCATGACGCCTCAGTCAATGCTGAAATGGATATGGCGGAAACTCATAAACCTTTCCATGACGCTGATACCGCGCTTTATCCGGATACCGTATTCTGTCTTAACTGTCACCAGACAGATGATTCAGCTGCAGGGCAGAATCTCCTGGCCGTGCATAAGAAACGCAGCAGTTCTACAGTGACCTGTGACTCCTGTCACGGGACAATAGCCAGGGATTCGGTGAAAGAGGCTATTGCAGCTGGGGATGTAAGCTGCCAGGCCTGTCATGGGGAAGGAGACCACACCCATAACGTAGTTGTTTACGAGGAACCTGAGGAAGTAGATTGTGCTGCTTGCCACGCTACTGATTCTACCGGTGGCGATACGGAATTGGCTGAACTTCATAACGCGTATGATAAAGACTGCGCGGCATGCCATACTGAGCCGTTTTATGGTGAAGTCATTGCCAGGGACGGAGAGCTTGATATGCTGATAAACGGATCAACCTCCATTTATTGCAGTGACTGCCACAACGGTAATACGGCAGATGGCTACCCGGTAACACGGGATGCTGCTCACCTGCCTGAACATAAGGCTGTTCAGGATATTGAACAGACGGATTTGGATTGCAGTGTGTGTCACTCCTTTAACATTACAGCCGGTACAGAATATGTTTTCACCGGTCAGGGATCTGCTGTCCATGAGGGAGGCTGCAATACCTGTCACGGTAATACAGGTATTCAGGAGATTATTAATCCCATGGTAGGTGAGAGTAATAACTACAATTGCACTTTATGCCACAACGGTTCAGATGCAAAAACACATGTGAAATTGCATAGGGTTGTTAATAGCGAAGGTTGTATCAATTGTCACGGTAATGGCGCTAATGATGTCGTTTTAGCACATAACGGAAATTGTGCCACCTGCCATACAGCCAGCCCCGCTATAGCTATTACCACAACAGTCATTGAGCAGAATCTCAGTTCGAATACTACCGTTAAGGAATATAGCTGTACCGACTGCCACCAGTCTGTTTCCCACCAGCGGGGCGGTCAGGAGTCCGCTCCCCAGAAGCGGATCGGAAGGTAAACTGCTGTTTTATAAGGAAGACCAATAAGTTCATTAAGCTGTGCCGGTCACAGGCACAGCTTTGAACAGGCGAAAACTCCTAAGGAAAGTAATACTACTGCTACAAAAGGCAGGTTCTACATCATGTGTGTTAAAGATACTAAAGAAATTGAAAATTGAAAAAATGTAGCAGGAAAAATTGTCACATTGTGTAATATTACAAAGTGTAAAAGATTTGAAATGCAATTATATAAATATGTATGAAAATATGAAATCCGACTATAAACTAGTTTTTCTAAATCTACGATAATAATATTGGGAAATATATTTAGATATATTAAGAAAAATTGTCATTATTTGCTAACAACATGGACGGGTTAGCAATTTTTCTTGCTTCACAAAAAGGTAGTAAATGGAAAGAGGGTAATAAACAGGTTATTCGACTTTACGAGAGGAGGTGAGATAAAGATAATGCTAAAATGTAGAAGAAAAATGTGCCGAAAGGAGGTTGGGTATTTGAAGAAAATAATTTTGGCAGTTTTGGGTTTGTTTGTTATCATGACACTATTCGCTTCCAGTGGAGGAGGTGCATCTGCTGCTGGCGCTGACTGTGCCAATTGCCATGGAACAAATGTTTCTGATTTTACGGTAGCATCACCTGTGCTAGGCGAGACTTGTACAGTTTGCCATGGAGTGATTAGTGCACGGCATTCTTCACCTGGATGGATAGCAGCATATGTGGATGGTGCGGGATATTTTAAATCACCGGACAGTGTTTTAACCGGTCCCCCCAATATACACTCATATCACAACGGTATGAATACGCCTGCTGGAAGCGATGCCTGTGCCAGGTGTCATCGAGCAGCATCTTGTGAAACCTGTCATACTCCGGTCAATCATAAGCCACACGGCAGTACCGAAATGGAGAGTTATCCATCATATACCGTAGCTATCGGCATAGGTTTTGGTTCTCAGGACATTAGCTGTTCCGCTTCCAATTGTCACAAATTTTACTCCCCAGGCATTGTTCCATCAGGTCCTGACGATACAACAAACCTCTGCTTTAACTGTCATAGCACCGATAAAACCGGTCATGATGATACCCAACTCGCAGCAGTACATACTACAACATTTCCCAGTGAACTCATGTTTTCCGGCCAATTAACAGGCTTTTACCCGGTAGATTGTTCCGGTTGTCACAACAGTACTCTTGATACTGAGCACGCAAATCAGGATATAGACTGCTTTACCTGCCATAACTCAACAAACACCGCCATACTCAACGTAATTGATACAGCCGGCGGTCTGGCAGCCAACCGCTCCTGTGACAAGTGTCACTTTAATGCCGGAGTGATCCCAGTGCCTGAAGAACATACCCTTTTCCACATTGCTACAGAGAGCAGCAATCTGCGGATTGACGGTGCGCCCCATGATTCCTGCAACACCTGTCACCAGAGGCAGGAAATCTTTCCTAAGATTGCCGCACTGGCAGGTAGTTCTGTAAAGAACTACTCATGCCTTGACTGCCACAACGGTGACGGGACCAGCGGTTCCAATCCCAAGGCTCCGGTACACAGCGCTGACTATAACGGCCAGCAGATGAATATCATGGATGTTCATGCCAGTTGTGCAACCTGTCATACTCCGGACACTACATATGCTGCAGCAATTGACACAATTATTGCGGAAAATCGCAGTGACAGTTATTCCTGTACAGAATGCCACACTGATTTATCAGCCGGCCACAAGGCCGCTTTTGAAGGTGTTGTCTATGATGACACAACTGCCTTCCACCTAAAGTGTACAGACTGTCACAAGCCAACCTATAAGTCCACCATCACCAGGCTTAAGGATGAGGTTAAACTCGGGGGCAGCTATGACTGCTCAGCCTGCCATACGGCTGTGGCCTTAAAAGGTGATTCACCGTATTACCCGGCGCATGCCGCAGGGTCAGATGAGATTGTCGGCTTCCACCCGCAATCCTGTAATACCTGCCATGGTACAGCGAACGGTCAATATGTGATCAGCCTTGACCCCATGAGGGACAACCTGCCGGCATCTGGCTATGCCTGTACCGAGTGTCACAATGGGACTATAGCCAACGACCCTTATCACCAGGCAAAGGCTGACGCTGCAGCAAATCCTGAGGATGTTTCCACCACATATCACCAGGCCTGCAGTACGTGTCATGGTAATTCAGTTGTCCGGCAGGTACTGGATGGACTCAAAGGAACAGTTACTGCGCCATACCTGTGTTCTGAGTGTCATAATGAAACTCTGGACATGGCACCGAACCATAAGGCTAAAATGGTAGCTGCAGATACAGCAGAAGCAACGATTACCGATTATCACCTTGATGCAGATGGAGAGACCGCATGCGGGATGTGCCATGGCTCTGCCAGGCTGCCGGAAGGGACGATAGCGGCTCTGAAGACTGAGACGGCATACCTGTGTGATGACTGTCATACACCCGACTCGGTGATTACGTACAGCCATACTGCTGATTTCGGTACTGCTGCTGTTGACCAAAATACCACCGGTTACCATGCCGCCTGTCAGAGTTGTCACGACAGCGCTGCGGCCAAGCCCGTAATCAAGGAACTCATAGGCCAGAGCAGTTATGACTGCAGCCGGTGCCATAACGGTACAGTTACCTATGCGGCGCTGCACCAGGCTGATATGGATACTGCATCTGGGCCTGCTGATACCGTTGCCTACCACCCGGACTGCTTAACCTGCCACGGCAGCGGGGATGCTGATGTATCGGGATTCATTGAAAGCAATAAAGGGGTTTCAGACTCATACATGTGCAGTGACTGCCATGGTGACATTCAAACCAGGCATGTCAGCACAAGCTCGCTTACCGGTGGGATGATTAACTGTTCATGGTGTCATTCAAACCAACTGATTGATACACACGTTAATCCCGGTATTGACCTGCCCAGGGCAATGGATTGTGCTACCTGTCATGACCCGGCTTCACCGGTCAGGGATCAGATAGCTCTGGGGCTTACACGCTGTGAAGACTGCCATAACGGGACAGATGCAGAGAGGTCTCACCCCGACAGCCAGTATTATCCGAGACACATAGCAAATCCCTTCCCGGTCTTTATGCCGGAATACGATACTGACTGCAGTACCTGCCATACCAATAATTCACTGATTACACTGCATTCAGATATTTATGTGGGCTGCAATACCTGCCATTATATCGAGGCCTATAAGCCTGCGGTAATCAGCCTTAGTGTTGACTGCAGCGGCTGTCATAACGCTGATATCAATCCGGCTATGGATATGGTGGATACTCATAAGGAGTTCCATTTTGCTGATTTATCAACATATCCGGAAACAACCGGATGTCTTGAGTGCCACGCCGGAGATGCCACTGCAGACGGGCAGAGCCTCCTGGGAGTGCATAAGAAGGACAGCGCTTCCACGGTATCATGCGATACCTGCCACGGCGCTGCTGCCAGGCAGACTGCCAAGGATGCTATTGCTGCCAATAATATCAGCTGCCAGGCATGTCACGGAACCGGGACCGGTCACGAACATAATGTTGCGGCAAATGGCTATGCGGCTGCACCTCAAGTTAACTGCAGCGCCTGCCATAAGGATGCTGCGGATGGTACGGCTGAACTGGCTGCGGTACACCAAGATGCGGCTGATAGGGGGCTGATAGCAGATTATAGCTGCAGTACCTGCCATAATCCGATATTTGAAGGAACTGTAATTGTCAAGGACGGCAGCCTGGATATGCTCAGTGGCGGAACTCCCATCTACTGTACCGGCTGCCATAACGGCACACTGGCAGATGCCCTTGGGACAAAGTACCCGGCCCATGATGGCAATCATATCAATGCCACAGGATATGGTGCTTACCAGGGAACATATAACGGCATTGCTTTTAATGACAGTATGTTAAGCTGCGTTGGGTGCCACCCCAGCCTGGATACCAAGGTTGTGCATGACAAAGACAATCTGAACTGCAACCTTTGTCATAACAGCACAAACGCGGCTGTACAGTCAGTGATTAAGGGTTCATGGAGCCGTGCCGATACGCCGGCCGCCTATACCTGTTCTGACTGCCATAACACTCTGCCATACAAACATATGCCGGAACACAAATCATATGGAATGGATCCAATAGAATGCAATAGCTGTCACGATGGGACTAATGCGGTGGGGAACTTTAATGCTCCCAACCTGCCCGGGTATACTACGGCGAATGTCACAGATATTCACCTGGCTGCAGATGGGACCAAAGACTGTAACCTATGCCATGCCAGCACCAAGGAAAACGTGGTCTGGAATATTAACCACTTTAAGGACAGAGTTTCACCGCCATACTATTGTGAGAACTGCCATTCCGGACACAATGAACAGCATGAGGTAACCAGCTACCTGAAGGACAGCGCTGACACAAGCTGTTCCAAGTGTCATACAAACCACGTGGCCTTCCAGCACAGCGGTCTCTGGGATGTCAGCATGAGCTGCCAGACCTGCCATACACTGGAACCGGCCCTGCCGGATACTCTGCCCACTATATGGGCTAACCTAAGCAATAAAACTGCCCCACCCGGGTTCACCTGCCAGGATTGTCACACAGGTATCCAACAGGGGCATAGCCACCCCGTTGCCGCAAATGGTTATGCGGCAGCCCCCGAAGTTAACTGCAGCGCCTGCCATTCGGATACGGCAGACGGGACCGCCGAACTGGCTGCGGTACACCAAGATGCGGCTGACAGAGGCCTGATTACAGACTATGGCTGTGATACCTGTCATAATGCAGCATTCGAAGGTATCGTAATTCCCATGGATGGCAGCCTGGATATGCTCAGTAACGGAACACCGATTTACTGTACCGACTGCCACAACGGCACACTGGCAGATGCCCTTGGGACCAAGTACCCGGCCCATGATGGCAATCACTCAACAACTGCCAATGGTTACGGGCTGTATAACTGGGATTCCAGTGTGGATTGCGCCCAGTGCCATACAACGCTGGATATCTATGACAACCATATTTATACGGGTTCAGCGGCAGACTGCAATTCCTGCCATGCCAATACAGCGGCGGGAGTGGTCGGTGTTATTGAATCCAACTGGAGCCGTACGGCAGATAAGGCGGGTTACAACTGTTCAGACTGTCATAACTCCCTGACTTACGGCCACCGGTATGAACATACCGGCACAGGTGATGAGCCGGTAACCTGCAGCGGATGCCATAACGGAACTGCGGTGACCGGAGCATTCAATGCACCTGCGGGAACAACCGCCACTGTAAGTGACAGCGATATCCACCCGACCTGCAACAAGTGTCATACCACTGCCAACAGCGTGGTTCAGGCCTTTATCGACGCGGGAACAGGTCAGGACAATTCGGTTTATGCCTGCAGCGCGTGCCATGATTCCATTACACCGAAGCATAACAAGATGCACGAAGTAACCGCATTCACTGCAGATGGAGCCACCGGGTGTGCCAACTGTCACCAGAAGGATGTCACTGCTCAGCATAGTGAAAGCTTCAAGGCAGGGCTTAATTGCGATACCTGCCATGGTGCCGGAGCTGCGGCAGCACTGCCGGAGACACCGGAGATAATCACGTCAAACCTGAGTTCAAATGTGAACCGGACCGGATATACCTGTACAGACTGCCACGGCAGTGTTTCCCACCAGCACCGGGTAGCTAAAAACGGTTATCAGTCCGGCCAGGCAGGGGCAGGCTCAGCAGAGTGTTCCACCTGTCATGCCACTGATGTATCGACCGGTGAAACTGAGTTGGCATCCCTGCACGAAAATGCGGGTATTACCGGATATGGCTGCAGCACTTGCCATAACAGTACTTTTGAGGGGACAGGTAAGGTGATTTCCGGAGACGGAAGCCTGAACATGAACAGGAACGGACAGTCCATTTACTGTGCCGACTGCCACAATGGAACACTGACAAATACCGTGGATTCAGGACACCAGCCGGAACACCTGGCCAAACACAGTGCCACCAATATGGATTGCTCAAGCTGCCACGGGTTCTCTGCAGCTGCAGGGGAAGCAGCGGATATTAAGTCAGCTGCGGTACATAGCGATGGATGTGTTACCTGCCACGGTGATAATGTCAGAAGTGATGTAAAAATTCTTGTGGCTGCAAAGACCGGTCAGAATAACCCCATATATGACTGCGAGGATTGCCACAGTGTCATTCACCTGGGCTGGGAACAACTGCATAAACCCGTATTCCCGACAGATACCGATATGAATTGTGCCAACTGCCATAACAATTACCTGCCGGGAGAGCATACCAGGTATTTTGATACCGGGGACTCTACCGGTGGAACGGATGAAACTGGCAGCAAGGTGGCTTACAAAGTGTTCCGCAGCAGTGACGGCTCTACCTGGTCACAGGCAGGGACAACAACGGGAACCGCGTTCTCAATAGGCGGACTGACCCCTGTTACCCAGTACTGGTTTAAGGTTCAGGCATATGATGCCGCAGGCAATGTTTCCGGATTTAGCAATACCGCCACGGCAACGACCAAGGCAGCGCCTGTAACGTCGCCATCCGAGACAGTTGGCCCTGATGATGCCAGATGGGGGAAAAATATCGATGCCGACAGGTATTATGACCGGAACATTGACTCTACCGTTACTTCCCGCTTAAGTGACAATAACGACGGCAGTAATGTGGAAATCAGGGAAAACGGTGACGGTGATTGGTGGGTATATGTCAGGGCAGATAAGGATGCCCGGGATTACTCGTCAGTGAAGCTGAAAGTCAGGTTCCGCTGGGATGACAGTGACTGGTCAGGGAATATGCTATTCTACCCGTATAAGAGTGACGGGAAAAACATCAATACCGGAGCTGTTGTGGACTATAAACTGAGCAGGCCGAGCACCAGTTATACATGGTATGAGGTTGATGTGACCGAGGCCGCTCATGCTATGGACGGCTATGGGTTCATTAAATTCCGCATCAAGCCGGGCAGGGACGGCAGCGCAGAAAGGGCCAAGCTCAGTGAAGTAAGCTTCATTCTGGAAAGCCAGGGCTCAACCGGCTCTGAAGACTCAGTTACTACATCGTCAACCACTGTTCCTGCTGATAACAGCGGAACAGATACGGTTCCGCCGACAGACCCGACAGGCCTGACAGCAGGTGCATACAACTCGGCTCAGCTTGACCTTGCCTGGACAGCATCCACCGATAGCAGCCGGCCTGCTCCCACACCTGTCGAGGGAGAAGCCCGGACCTGCGCTCTCTGTCACAGCAGTACTGTCAGGGCAGATGTGAAGACAGCGGTAGCCGGCGGCAATGCCAACTGCAGCGCCTGTCACACCATCCATGGCGATATAGGCACAATGCATACCGCACCGGCATACGGTTTCAGCGGCTATACCTGGAACTGCGGCAAGTGTCATACCACCGTGCTGACAGATGAACACGCCAACCGCGGTCTGGATTGCGCAACATGTCACGACAGCGCCAAGGCCAAGGTTCAGGGAGCAATTGCAACTACTGCTGCCGATGGCAGCAACCGCAGGTGCAGTAACTGCCATACCGGAACTGCCGACGGCGCGGGCGTAATTCACAGTGACCTGAACAGCGCTCACCTGACAGGAATTTTCCCGACTGCTACTGATAGTGATTGCCTCAACTGCCACAGCACACAGCAGCAGGACTTCGTATCTGCCAAGGGTTCTTACCATGTAGTTGACACCTTAACCAGTAAGGCCAACAGTAGTTATGGCACCTATGTCAGCCCATGGACGGCAACCAGCTATGTTGGCTGCCAGGGCTGTCACGGCGCCAGTACCCCTGGAGGCACCCTGGCCTATGCAAATATTCTAAAGAGGCCATATACATACACCAGCAGCTCCAGGCAATCTGATATGCTCTGCTTCATGTGCCATGACAGATATACATATGGCGTCGGTGGCGAAAGTGCCGGCAGAACCGGTTTCAGCGACGGAGATAACCTGCATAATATTGGCGACCATAACGAGGATGGTCTCCGGTGCTCCTGGTGTCACGCATCTATGCCGCATGGCACCAACAAGGCACATCTCATAGTTACCATTGGTGAACCCAACTCCAAGGGTAACGTGTTGACCAACTTCACCCACCCGGCCAGCGGTCAGTACCGGGAGAGCAGTTGTGGTTCAAATGTCAATGAATGTGATGAGCATGATGAATACTAGTAGAAATTGGATGCTATTTTTGAAAAAGGATAATGGCAATAAATGTCGAATTATATCATTGAACCAGATTTAATGCTTATTTAGTGTTTTTTATCAGGATAACTAAAGCTGTGCTGTTAAAACGGCACAGCTTTAGTACCATTTTTTCTCCTACTGGATGTAAAACTCATTGCTATATTAACGGAATAAGGGTTAAGGAGCGGGACAATCTGATGGCGGGAAACTATTCCCTTCAAAATGTGTGGAGTTTTGTGAGGTCGAAAAAACTTGCGGCGGTGATGATACTGCTATTGACATTGGTATCTGCTGCCGGAATGGTCATCCAACAGGCGAATATTTTTCAAACCCCCTGGTTTACAGCGATTGGAATTATATTTTTGATTAATCTGACTGCGTGTACAGTTCAGCAGCTTATCAACTGCTTCAGGTTGGTGAGGAAAAAGCCGGTTTCGGATAACGGAAGGAATTCTTTCCGGGTTAAGGGACCCTGGAGGTTATGGGGAAGCGGTATTTTTCATATAGGTCTGATCATTATTGTTGTAGGAGGTCTGGTCAGCGGTTCTGCCAAAATGGCAGGACAGATCAAGTTGGCGGAAGGTGAAGAACGGTATGAGCTGCACCATAATTATGACAGTATTAATGAAGGCCCGTTTTTCAGGGAGCGCCGGCATCGGGGGTTTGGTCTTAGGCTGAATAGTCAGGAGGTTATACCCGATGATAACGGAGATGTTGACGAAATTATTTCCCACCTGGCAATTCTGGAGAATGGTTATGTGGTCAGACAGGAAGCCATATCGCAAAAGGAACCCCTGGTTTACCGGGGCATCAGGATTTATCAGGGACAGGCAGGATTTGCCCCATCAATAGAAATAAGCGGACCCGGAAATAAAGTCCTGGTTAGTACATATCTCCTGCTGGAGTCAAGAAAAACCGGGGGTAAAACGGAGTTTGGCTTCGAAGGTTTCACTGTGCCGGGGACACCATATTCATTAAATATAAGGTTTTACCCCGACATGGTTCAGCAGGGTGCGGAAATAACCACCGAAAAGTATATCCTCAGTAATCCCGCAGCAGTAATCACAGTCACCGATGGCGCTGAAATTATTGCCAGGGAGGTTGTGAGAAGCGGTGGGTTTATGGAATTTGCAGGGTATCGGGTTAAAATTGGTGATATCAGGCATTGGAATGCCTTTGACCTGGTCAATGACCTGGGAGCGAATTTTGTGTTTGCCGGTTTATGGGTTGCTCTGGCAGGTTTGGTAATTATGTACCTGCCGGCATCCAAGAATGCCCGGCAAAAATAAGGAGTTAGGAAGCAATGTTTAATGTAAAAATTCAGCTCATCCTCTATTGGATGTCAGTAGGCTGTTGCTTTTTAGGAACGGTATTCTTTATTGCCGGATTCATTTTTAAAAAAGACAATTTTGAAAAATATGGCGGCGGTCTTGCGCTGCTGGCATTTATCCCTTTAACGGCGGGACTGGTGAATAGGTGGGTACAGACAGGACACTTCCCTTATTGGGGTGTCTATGAGGTGATGATGTCATATGCCTGGGGAGCGCTTTTCTTTTACCTTGTAGTTTGGTTCTGGAAACCAAAGCTCAGGATTCTGGGCGCTTTTGTTCTTCCGGTGGTCATGCTGATGGTGGGTATAGCCGTGATGGGTTCTTCAGAGATGAAAGAAATTCCCCGCACGTTTTTCACATACTGGCTGGGGATTCATATATTATTTGCCAAGCTTTCCTATGGAGCGGCTTTGGTATCAGCAGGTCTGGGAGTGATTTACCTGTTGAAGAGGCGGCAGGAGGACAGGGGCAGGGTCCATCCATTTCTGCTGAAAATGCCGGACCTGACCAAACTGGACCACTGGAGCTATCAGTTTACCGCCTTTGCTTTTGTAATGCTGGGAATAATGATTGCTTCAGGGGCTGTCTGGGCTTATAAGGCCTGGGGGCGCTACTGGGGCTGGGATCCTATCGAAACCTGGGCCCTGGTAAGCTGGCTGGTATATGGCCTTTCCCTGCACCTGAGGGTAACTCTCGGCTGGAAGGGCAGGCGCGCTTCCTGGCTGGCTGTATTTGCACTTATTATGATTGTTTTTGCGTTTTTTGGCATTCCCCTGTTTTATCCCAGTGTTCACGAACACTTGAAATATGCCATGATATAACACATCCAGGGCAGAAAAGGAGCTTTTGTTTATGTCATTGAATATCCTTCTGGTAACACCTCCGTATCATACCGGCATAATTGAAGTTACCGGAAAATGGCCGCCGCTGAGCCTGGTGTACCTGGCCGGTCACCTGAGAGCAAACGGATTTCAGGTTAAGATATATGATGCCATGTCCCTGGACCACGATATCAATGATGTCAGCAGGGTTATTTCAGAGGAAAACCCGGATGTGATAATGATTGGGGGATTTACTTCAAGTATTAATGCTGCTGTTGAAGTCCTGAAGGCAGCCAAGGATATCAATCCGGATATGGTAACCTGTCTCGGTGGTATTCACGCTACCTTCTGCGGCTGCGAACTACTTAAGGAAATGCCCGGAATTATCGATTATATAGTAAGGGGTGAGGGGGAGCAGACCGCTGTGGAACTGGCACAGGCTATTAGTGATAGGGAGACACCTGACCATGTCAGGGGCCTGGCCTGGCTTGCTGATGGCGCTGTTATCATGACCCCTGAGCGCGAATTTACCAAAGAAATGGACCATCTTATCCCGGCATGGGATTTGTTGGACTGGAACCTGTATAAATATAATGTAACCGGAAGAAGGCTGGCTCTGGTGGGGTTGTCACGGGGATGCCCGCACAGCTGCAGTTTTTGTTCCCAGCACCTGTTCTGGAAGGGTACCTACCGCACCAGAACCCCTGAGAACTTTGTCGCAGAGCTGGAAATGCTGCACCGGGATTATGGTGTCGGTATGTTTATGATGGCTGATGAATTCGCCACCTGTGAGCCGGAGGTCTGGGAAAGAGTCCTGGACCTGCTTATCACTAAAGGGCTTGATATTCACATCAGTCTGGAGACAAGGGCAGATGCGGTTGTCAGGGACAGCAGCATTCTGCACAAATACCGCCAGGCAGGGATTGTACATGTCTATGTGGGTGTGGAAACAGTGCACCAGAAAACCATGGATGGTTTCGGGAAAGGGCTCACGGTTGACATCTCCCGCAGGGCTATCGATCTGTTAAACCGGCATGATATTATTACCGAATGTTCTTTTATCATTGGGAATCCCGGTGACACTGAAGAGGATATTGAGACAACCCTGCAGACCGCACTGGACTATGCCTCTGACCTGGCACATTTTTTGCTGCTGACGCCATGGCCTTATACCGAAATGTATGACCAGGTAAGGGAATATATTGTAGAGAACGATTACTCCAAATACCATTTTGTTTATCCGGTGATAAAGCCGGCACAAATGGAAATACCGCGCTTATGGTCGGCATTGGTTAACTGCTTCCGGGTATTTTACCTCAATAAGGTGCAGCAATTGGTATTGATGGAGGACGGGTTTAAGAAGGACTATATGCTGAAATCGGTCCGCATCATGCATACCCACTTTTTTGTTAATAATTTTGGGAAAAACACGATATCACTGCCTGCTGAAATGGGCAATATTATAGACTCCATAATTGGGATGAGTAAGGAGGACGGCAAGATGTTAAATGAGAAAGAAGTGACCGCACTGTCAAGCGAGCTTGATGCTGATATTGTTGAATTTATCCAACAGGGCTTGGATAACAACGATGAAGAAAAATTTAACCTGCTGGCGCTGAGGGAATTCAGGATTCAGTTTATGGCCGGTTCCGTTTACCGGGAGTATTGTGAGAAACAGGAACGTACGCCGGAAACAGTAAGCCACTGGTCAGAGATACCTGCGATTCCCACCTCTGCCTTCAAAGAGCACATAATTACCTCGTTCCCCTTAAAGGATGCCGAACTGGCTTTACTGACCAGTGGGACCACCGAACCGGGCATGAGGGGCAAAATTTACCGGGATAAGCCCAGTCTGGATATGATTCTGAAGGCTAATAAGATGATAACCAAATCCCTCCTGTTTCCTGATATTGACCGGATGCGCATTCTGCTTCTGGTTCCATCACCAAAAGTAGCGCCGGCTATGGCTATGGCTTTTGGACTGGAACAGATGAAAAACGAGTTTGGTACTGATGACAGCATGTATTTGATAACACCCAACGGCTTTGAGACCGAAGCGCTGATTGAGGCCTTACGTGAGGCTGAGGAAAGCGGCGCTCCTGTTACTTTGGTAGGCGCAACCTCCGGATTTGTGCATTTCTTCAACGGTTGTATTGAAAAAGGACTCGCCTTCCGGCTCCCGGAAGGAAGCCGGCTTTGTGACGGCGGTGGTTACCAGGGTACTTTCGGTGATTGTTCCCGGAATGATTTCTATGCCAGATGCGCGGAGTACCTGGGGGTACCCCCTCATATGTGCATAAATACCCTGGGGATGAGTGAAAGCGGGACAAACTATTTTGACAATACAATCAGGAATTTCTTTAATGGTGTGGCGGAAAAAGAACGTTATAAGGTTGCTCTTCCCTGGACCAGGACTGTTGTGGTTGGCCCCAGAACCGGACAGCGGCTGCCCGAAGGGGAAATAGGGCTGATCCGGCATTACGATTTGACTAACCGGGCTACGGTACTGGCTGTGCAAACTGACAATATCGGTTATGAAACAGAAGGCGGGTTTGAAATAATCGGCAGGGCACAGGGCAATCTCCTGGGCTTTGGCCTTGAGCCGACCAGTGTCAAGGACTGGATACTGGCAGGCCATCGGGAGGACCATAGTGCAGCCGGGATACATCCCACGACAGGCCATGGCCACCCAGCCATTGGTCATGGTCACCCAGCTGCCGGAGATGGACATCCCGGCCAGGGTTGTTCGGCTGCAACGGCTGAAATGCTGGCACCTGCCCATGGAGCGCCGTGTTCTACAGTAGCAGATGGGATGATGAGATCACATGGAGCGCCATGCTCCACAGTTGCCGATGGGATGATGAAGGCCCATGGAGCGCCGTGCTCTACAGTAGCCGACGGGATGATGAAGGCCCATGGAGCGCCGTGCTCCACAGTTGCCGATGGGATGATAAAAGGTAAAGCAGAGGTGAAATAATGGGGCTGTATACCTGGCTGCTGTCAGGTCGTTAACAAATTGTTAACAGCCTTTTAACAACTGTGCATAAATTTGAAAAGGAAATAGTGGGGGGAATCTTGAATTATTCAATACTGAATGTTATAAATGTTTTGCAATCTAATAACCTGGGATTTTAAATATTTGAGAAAGTTAAGAAAATTGCAAAATATTAGCATAGATTTATTAACTGCGGCAGGAAATTACCGAATAAATGTTGAAAATATAAACTGCTCCTGAAAATTATTGCGATGAAGGGGTTAAAATGTGAGATTGCTGCACCTCGTTAATTCACTAATAAACCACAAAATCCATTTTAGAATAAATTTTGACCAAAGGATAAGCCGCAGCAAGGCCATTGTCTTGGTTGCCCTTCTTGCTGTAATTATGGCGCTTTCCGGATACTACATCGGGGAGCAGTGGTTTTGGGTTAAAGATCAAAACCTTTATGAGTACCGCATCGAATCTTTAAAAGACCGGCTTGCCGAAAATTCCGCATCCACCAGTGTCAGGGTTGAACTGGCAATGACATATTACCTTGACGGGCAAGCGGAGAAGGCAGAGGGAGTTCTGCGAAAAGTGCTGGCAGATGAGCCTGAAAATGATACTGCTGTATTATACCTGGGGCTGATTCTTTCAGAACAGAAAAATTACCGGGAATCCATAGCTTTTCTGACCAGATATTTGGAGAAAAATCAGGGACTTGAAACCAGAATTGCCTTGTTATATCTGGGACGGAACTATCTTGAAACAGGCGCCATCGGTCCTGCCGTAACCACTCTCAGTAAGGCTGCTGAGATTGATTCGGCAAACCCTGTTGTTTATTACTATATGGGGCAGGCTTACGAAAAACTAAATGACAGGCAAAATGCCATTAATGCATATGAGAGGGCATTGGCCATTAATAATGAATATAAAGAGGCTGAGTTGGCATTGAAGAAGGTGGTAGGCCGGTGAAGGAGCATAATGACGAAAATTTAGCCGGCAAATTAGGGGAGTTTAAGGGGAACCGCCCGCGGAGGAGGAAGACAGTAACCCTGAAAACCCTGCTGTTGTTGCTTTTATTTACTTCAATAATAATTTCTGCAGTTTTTGGGTATTTGTATTACCTCGAACAAAAACCTGTTAACAGCGTTTTACCGTTAATAAATAACAAACCACCGGAGTTTCGATTTAGTATTTACGAAGGCCAAAACAGGTTCTCACATCCAATCGCAGTTGCTGTATATAACAGTTCAAATATTTACATAAGCAATAACAGAAATCATACAGTTGAAATAGTTGGCCCAAACGGAAAGTCCAAAGGTGTCATTGGGAGAGCCGGTGATTTGCCCGGGGACTTGATGTTTCCTTATGGGATTGACTTTTTGCCGGATGGCGCAATCCTAATTGCTGAGACAGGTAATTACAGGATACAGGAGTATAGTCCTGAGGGGAAGTTTGTGAAAAATTTTCTGGAACCGGGCAATAAAGCAGGGATCCAAAAACCCGGTCCGATTTGTGTTGATAAACGGGGACATATTTACGTTGGCGATCTTTCGGGGAACCAGGTGGTAAAGTTCGACAGGAATGCCAGGGTTTTGGAAAGATTCAGGAATATTTCATACCCACATGGAATAGCAGTTGATGTGGAAAGAAATAAACTCTATGTCAGTGACTCCGGAGCATCAGTTGTAAAGGTTTATGAACTTGAGGGAGAGACTGAAAGAGAATTGGGAGAGACGGTAACAGAACCACAACGGGTAATTGATTCAATTACGCCCGGAAATCGCTTTAGTATGGTCAGGGGAGTTGCTGTTGATGGAAATGGCCGCCTGTATGTGGTTGATACCATCAGCGGCAGGGTCAGGGTATTTGACAAAAATGGCGGATATTTATTCAGTTTTGGCCAACCTGGTTCCGGTGACGGAGAATTCGTTTATCCTGTAGGAATTCATGTTGATGATTCAGGGAAAATTTACATAGCTGACTGGGGGAATAACCGCATTCAGGTGTGGGGGTACTGAATGGGAACTGCTGCGGGGGATGTTGGGCATGAATGTTAAGATTAAATATTTATTGATTTTCATAATAGCGCTAGGGGTCATGGCAGTTTTTACGGGAATTGGTTCTGCTGATGATGGACCATATGTATACATCAGGTATTTCAATAATGGGACCGGTGTGGATACTTATGTCTACTGGAATGATTCCGCTGAAAATGGAGGGCCGTATAGTTTTGCCTGGGCAGATGATGTGCTGGCCAGTGGTGATGACCTGGACTGGCAGACCGAAACGCCTGATAATGCCGGAACGGCCAATGCGGTCTTTAAGCTTCCGGTAACCAAATACATTAATTATTTTTTCAGGGTCAGTGATGGAAACAAGGTCACCATTGCCCGTGCATTTCCGGTCGATTTTAACAACAGTACCAATTCTGAAAGATACCAGAACGATTACGCACACGGTAACTTTGGCCCTGGCACCGGTATGTGTGCGGCGTGTCATACCACCCATGCCGCACTGGGCGAATACCTGTTAAGACAGGCAACATATTACGAACTCTGTCTGTTGTGTCATGGAAACAGCAGTTCTCAAAGTAAATATGATGTGGAAACCGGCAGGGTTTATATGGGTTCGGAAACGGGATGGGTTGATTCTCTGGCTGGTCCCATAGGAAGCGGGGTCACCGGGATAACCTCCAAACATGATGTGGATGATACCGCTGATGTTATGACAAGCGTATATGGAAGCGAACCGGGCAAATTCCTGACCTTTACGTGTGTGTCGTGCCATAAGGGCCATGGGGGGAAAAACGATAATTACCGCCTGCTGAAGAAAACAGTTTACCCTGCTGATGAGGAATGGAATCCCCAGGAAGTCGATTTCAGAGCATATGCAGTTGTCAGGGATGCGACTGTCGGTGAGGATGTCTACTTTATTTCCGGAAACACCGAATTCTGCGCCGCCTGTCACCTGGACTATGACGAAGGGTCGGCTCATTATGCCGGCGGTGTATACAACAGTGTCTACAAACATCCGGTGACAGTCGGGTCAATTGTCTATTCTGCTGAAGCTAAAGGCTTCTGGCCGGCTGCGGGGGATTATCTGCCGCTGCAGGTGGACCCGGGGGCAGGCACCACTGACAAGAGAAATGCTGTGGTTTGCGAGACGTGCCACTTTGCACATGGCACCTACAAATCCTTTAATGTATCTCTCCCTGACACCGGTGAAACCATATCGAGCCAAAAAATGCTCAGACTGGACAATTACGGAGTTTGCCAGTCCTGCCATAAGAAGTAGGACTGTTAACCGGTATTGGATCAGGATAGTACGGTAACAGATTTCGACACAAAAACAACTTTAGCTGTGTTATAATTGATACGATATTATAAGTATAGGAGTTAGCCATTTGTTTCCGAAAGGTTGGTAGTGAGTTTGCTAAAAATGGTATTCTTTCCGGGCGCATTATTAATATTGTTCTTACTAGTCGCAGCTTATGCTGCGGCTGTTTTTTTTCGCCTACTAAGGATGGTAATAAATTGAATATTATACGTAATATTACAGGAAATAGTAGCAAGAATCTGTAGGGATGCTTTGGTATGGGGGGAGAAGTAGATGCGGAAAAAAATAATGCGGAAGAAAATGATGCTCGCCATCGGCCTGATCTTGGTGATTGCAGCAGTTGCCGGTTACCAGGTAATGGGAGCCGGTGCGGCACAGGTAACTATAGATATACTAAACGGTGAGGGGGATTTTGAAGACCTGAATCCTCCAAACCACTACAATAGCTGGCTGCATGATTTTGACAGCGGGGATACAGTTTGGAGTTATGCCCAGGACAGCAGTACCTTCAAGTCAGGCACGTATTCTGCCGGGCAGTCCAGCAGCATTACATCAGGATATGGGGTTACGGCACGGACATTAAACGGCGGGTACAGGTATTCTTTTACCACACCGGATGTGGCTGATTTTACAGCGACCCTGAGCCTGTACTATAACAAGCTGATAAGTATTATTCCGGGTTCATCCGGGACAACCAATGTCAGCAAGTGTGACCTCAAGTGGCAGGTGATGAATGCTGCGGGCACAACTGTGATCAATTACGGTGCGGTGATTGATTCAGCCACTGTCAGCGTTCTCTGGGGGGGGACCCCTTACTCGGCCAATGTTACCGGGCTGGAGCCAAACACCACATACCAGCTCCGCCTGATTGTTGATGCTCAGCATCAGGCTCAGAGATACGGTACTTCCAGTATTGCCGTTAACTGGGATGATGTGGTTTTAAATGCTGTCTATACAGATAATGCTCCTACAGTAAGTATGTCTTCACCTGCTGATCTGAGCAGCCAAAAAGGCACCATAACACTGTTGGCATCCTGCAGTGACGATTTTGGAGTAACCCAGGTTGATTTTGAATATGCCGACAATACTGCATTTACAGGGGCCACAACTCTGTCAGGGGCCACACTGGCTTCCGGAACCGTTAAAAACGGTGTCTGGGGGATAAACTGGGACACCACAGGCCTTAACGGGACCTATTATGTCAGGGCTAAGGCAGATGACGGGGTTAATCCTGCGGTAACCTCGGGCAGTTACTTCACTTACTATATAGATAATACGACGCCGGATACGGCCACAGTGATTTTACCCGCCGATGCGGCCCGGGTCAGGGGTGTTATTGACCTCGCAGCCACGGCAAAGGATAATATGAAGGTCAGTTCAGTTGCTTTTGAGTGGGCAGACAATACCGTGTTCAGCGGAGCGCAAACAGTCAGCGGAGCAGAGCTGACCGGGGGGACAATTACTGATGGTACATGGACGGCGGCTTCCTTTGATACATCCACAATGGGTGACGGGACCCGTTATATCAGGGCAGTGGTTACCGATGCTGCGGGTAACAGTCTGACAAGCAGTTATATTACTGTTATTGTTGATAATACGGCGCCAACCCTAAACCTGGAGTATTATTCCGACAGCGCTCTGACTGAACCGCTGCCGGTCTCCGGAGGGATTCCCGCTGCCAAAGCCGGAACGGTATATGTCAGGCTGAGTGCAGATGAGTCGCTGAGTTCTGCCGGCGGGGACAATCAGATAAGTATTGATGCGATAGGAATAAACAATGATATTTCCAATGCCAACTTTATCTGGGATGGAATAACGGGCACCTGGGTTTATCCCTGGACAGTTTCTGCCGGCAGTGATGGGAACACCATTGCCATTACCGTGAAGGGAACAGACCTGGCCGGGAATGAGACTACAGGGGCTCCGGAGAGCGGGGATGTTGTCAGGATTGATACAACAGAGCCGGTCCTGGGACTGGAGTATTACTCAGATGCCGGTTTGACAACCCCTCTGCCGGTTTCCGGAGGGAAACCGGTTGTTAAGGCAGGAACCACCTATATCAAGCTTGTTACCAATGAATCTTTGAGCTCTGCACCTGGGGTGAATACGGTTTCCCTTGATGCTCCCGGCACAGTAAATGATATAACCGGTGCGGCATTTACCTGGGATGCTGCTACAGAGGCCTGGAAATATGACTGGGAAGTCAGTATTGCTGATGACGGGGATAGCTTGGCAGCTTCAGTTACAGGTGAAGATGTGGCCGGGAACACCTATTCCGGGGTCCCTTCTCCAGGGGCGGCCGTAACCTTAAGGACCGTTCCGGCTCCGGAAAATGTGGAGATATCGGCTGTACCCACTTCCGTGCCTTATGATAATGTTTCTACAGCAGCTATTACTGCACTGCTTACCGACCAGTATGGCAATCTGATGGCGGGGAAGACAGTTGATTTTTCTACAGACCTGGGGACTTTTGCCGGCGGTACTTCTGCTGCTGCCGCCGTAACAGATGCTGCCGGGATTGCTGCAGTAGACCTGAAGTCCGGGACCTCCGGGATTGCAACAGTAACCGGGACAGTTAACGGGACAACAGTGACCGGGTCTGTACAGCTAACCTTTTATCCACCGGCACAGACCATTGCTATGGCGTTTCTGCCTGATAACATTCCGGCCAACAATACCACGAACTCCACAGTTACTGCAGAAGTGAACGATGCCGGTGGTATCCCGCTTCCTGACGGGACACTGATTACTTTTGAGATTACAGCAGGAACAGGAACCTTCAGTGATGGCACGGTAAGCACACAAGCGCCCATTACGGGAGGCCTCGGACGGGCGTCAGTCCAGGTGAAATCAGGAACGGTGGGTACAGTTACAGTACGCGCCTCCCTGGATGGTTCCAATAATACTGCAGATATACATTTTGTTGCCCAGGAGGTCAGTTCTGCGGAGGTTTCGCCGGCCCCTGACATCATCGACGCTGATGGCGCTGATGCAGCGGCGATAACGGCTGTACTTTTTGACCAGTACGGTGTGCCCATGCAAAGCCCGTTAAGTGTCACTTTTACTACAACCCTTGGGGACTTGTCCTCATCTACTGCTGTTACCGACTCGTCAGGTGAGGCAGTTGTGTCCCTGACCTCGGTTTCGGCAGGTGAGGCCAAGGTAAAGGTCACCTACAGCCCTAATGGGGTCAGCGCTTTTGTAGAAGTGACCCTGCGGGTGCCGGACAATATTCCGCCGGCCCTGATTAAGGCTGAAGCCACCAGTAAACAGCTCATTTACCTTACTTTCAGTGAGCCTGTCAGTTTTGACCCTGACCCGCCGGTTAACTGGGCTATTTATAAATATGTTTCCGATGAAGAATTCACCGTAGCTTACCAAGCGCCTGAGCTTATTGATGCCGACCGCAGGATAGCCAGGGTCGCTCTGGCTGAAGGGGTGGACCAGGACCCGGGCAACCAATACCCCAATCCGGAGCGCTACAAGGTTATGGTCAACGGGGTCTATGACCTCAGGGGGAATGTTATCGATACAGTATATAATTATGCTTATTGGGATAGCTATAGTCCTCATGGCAAGTATTCCAAAGTCAATGCTACCGACCTGAATAATACCATGCTGTGCGGCCAGTGCCACAGCGCCCACAGCGCTGTCGGGGAAAGGCTGGTCAACAGGGCAACTATCCAGCAGGTTTGTTTCATCTGCCATGGGACAGGAGGTATCAGTGTTTACAAGGTCCAGGATGAATTTACCGACCGCACGGCAGATGGTTCCACAATGTCATATACCCTGCACAGGTCACTGGATGATGCCGGGTACAATTTCCTTTACTGTACTGACTGCCATAACCCACATGGGGATAAACGCCCCGGGACAAACAATATCTACCCCAAACTGCTCCGGGTTGCCGATGTTGCCGGGACGGTGTATACACAGGGTAATGGGTTCTGCCTGGGATGCCACGGCGACGGCGCCGAGGGCAAGGCGCTGGGGACTTCAGTTAGTATGGCGGTTTACTGGGATGAGATCGGAGGGAGCCATGCCTGGGGTATGGGTGTTGACGGCAGCCCCCTGCCGGGCTTCCAGCCAATCCCGCACTATTCCGAGGCTTATACGGACATGAGCCCTGATTCCCGGTCAGATGTAACCTGTGTCCGCTGCCACGAGCGGCATGGTTCCCAGTACCGCAGCCTGATTGATAATTCCCTGGCGGGTAATGACAGGGAGGATCTGTGTTTCAAATGCCATAACAATTTCACCCCAAACACCATGAGTGGTGAGGATATCCAGGCAAAGTTCGGCCTGGCCAGTACTCATGAAATAAATGATCCCCTGAATACAGGTCTGACCTGCAGCAGCTGCCACGGGCCCCATAGTATCGCTGGGAGGCCGTTTGCAGAGTCAGGGAGTGCAGCGCCTGCGGCAATTTCAGACCCGGAAAACACCAAACAGAACTGGTACAGGTCAGATACTCAGGACATGGCCGGCTACTGCAACAAGTGCCATAATGTTCCTGATTCTGGGGGGATTCCGCTGTATAGTGAGCCGTTGACGGCAGTGACCTCAGCTGACAAGATAAGGCCGTTTACCATAAATTACGGTTCCCTGAGTATAAGCAACTTTGGTTATAGCTGGAACAAAAAAGAATACTTTGACATTACCAGCAGCACCAAGGCCGGGCATTACAACCCGACCAGGAGTTCTGCTCTGGACCCGGTAATGTGTGATAACTGTCATGACCCTCATGGGTCGGAATATGTCAGATTGTCCAAATATGATGAGGATACTTCCGGAGGACCGTCATCTGACGGGATGTGCTTACGCTGTCATGGCGATATAGCCGGCAGCCCGGGAGATGATGTCAGCAGGCTTGATGTGTGGTCCAATGGGTTTGAGCAACCCAGTAAGCACCCTATCTTTTCAAGTACCGGGGTCCACGTTGACACAGAAAACCTCGGCACTGCAGCGCGCCATGTTGAGTGTGTGGACTGCCATGACCCTCATGCTGCCAGGGAGGATTCTACAGATAACCTGTCAGGACCCCTATTGAACGTTTCCGGTGTTACCCGTTCGGGCAGCAGCTTAACAGAAGTAAACCCGGCGGCCGAGGACTGGGAGGTATGCTACAAGTGCCATTCTGACTACTGGGGCAATCTTGATGGGAGCAGGGACATTGCTGCAGAATTTTACCGGACGGCAACTATCGGGAGCACCAGCGGCGTATATTCATTCCACTTTGTGGAATTAACCTCAAACCCCAATGCCAGCGCCAATGTTACCCTGCACCTGGCCGCGGGCGCTGTTGACCATGAAGGTAATCCATGGACAAATACCAGCAAAATGTACTGTACCGACTGCCACGGCACACCTTCAGGGGCCAGGGGGCCCCACGGTTCACCGAACCCCGGGCTCCTTAAGGGGAGCTATGATACTACCATTGAAACCAGGGCGGACCTGCCATCTGACTTCATCTGTTTCCAGTGTCATGATGAGACATGGTACAAGACGGGACATGTGAACCGCAACCCGGCCCATATAGTCGCCTCCTGTAAGAAGTGCCATGGAATTAAGGTCCATGGGGCTAACAGGGCACATATCATCAGGACCAATAACCCTGCTGACGAAAGTTATGACCCCGAGTCAGTGATTGACAGCGCAGTTCCACACCCTGATGAGCTGATTTGGCAGAATTGTACATCTTCAGACCCGGCCTGTACCAGCAAGCATTAAAGATTAGCAGCGGAGGGCGGCAGACATGACAAAACCGGCAGATAGCAGTAACCAGGAGTTTATCAGGAAACTGGCAGGATTACCGGCAAGCCCTGTACTGACCCTTGTGCTTCTGGCGGTTCTGCTTGTCTTCCTGTATTTGGGGACGACCGGTATGTTTAAGAGCGCATCAGGAACCGACAGCCTTAGTTCCGAGATATTTTTTTCTCCCCTGTTCCTGGCAGTGGTTCTCATGTTTGAGATTAACCTTATCAGTTGTACCGTCAGGCAGTTGAAAAAGGCGGTTACCCGCCACATGAAGGCCTCGGTTTTGTTCCACACAGGTTTGATTATTATAGTTTTTGGGGCCCTGATTCAACTTGCCTTTGGCTTTACCGGATATGTCCGTATCACTGAAGGAGCTGTCATTGAGAATAGCCCGAACCAGTACTATATTGCCAGAGAGGGAATTTTTCACCTGCAGGAACCAGGAAAATCAGAACTGTTCCTGCAAAAGACAGATATCCCGCCTGGTAATGCCCCTGAAGAGGCCAAGGGTCTGCTTGCTCTGGTCAGGGACGGGGAGGTTGTTGCCAAAGACTGGGTTGGTAAGGGGGGGGGCCTGTCCTATAAACGGATGGATATTGCCTTTAACCGGATGGGTTATTATCTTATGCTTGATTTTTCCGACACCCTGGGTAAAACGTCTGTTTATCCCCTGCTTCTGCAGAGTATGGAGACACCCGGCGGCAGCGCATACAGCGGCAGCAGGACAATTTTCGGAACAGATTACGTGATTTCGGTTAGGTCCCGGGATATTCCGGAATTTGATATCACAGTTGACAAAAACGGCACCGGCAGGCAGGCGGAAACTGTCTATCAGGGCACGGCTGCAGTTGGGGACACAGTATCACTGGAGCGGCACAACATCACCCTGAGTCACCTTACTCCCTGGATGATATTCCGCACCAGGTACGAATATGGTTTTTATATCATCTATGCCGGTATGATTATTGCTGCAGCCGGGATGTTGATCCTCTATGGGAGGCGGGACCTGTGAGAAAAGTTAAATTCTTAACTGTATGGGCGAAGGCGCTCTTGATTCTGGCGGCGCTCACCTTCAGTATGGTGAGTGGGTGCAGCCGGCTGGAGGGTAAGGATGACGGCCAGATCAGAAATACTGTTATCAAATATAATGAAACCCTGCCCCTGGCTTATGCAGGGGAGACGGCGATATTGAAAAGTGTGGCTACTGAGCGGGAGATGCAAAGAGTGGAGCTGTTTAAGGTTCAGTTGGCTGAAGAGAATAAGGTAATCAGAGTAAATCCGGTCTCCCTGGAGGTTAATGAAATCGAACGGGATTCCTCAGGGGAGGTATCTGTACAAGCTCTTGAAATATGGGAGTACCGCCATCTGGACAGCGCTACACTTAAACCGCTGGGCCAATGGAGCAAAATCAGATATAAGGCCGTTTACCTTCTTGTAAGCAGTGACAAAGGCTGGCTGGTTGACAATATTGATTTTGAGGAAGAACTGGTGAATTGAAATGAATAATGGGGCTGACATTTTACTCCTGACAGCAGCAGGGTTTCACTGGGCGGCAGTAGTGTTTTATGCTGCCGCCACAGTATTGTTCTTCCTGGGGTTTGCCTTTAAAAAAGATGGATGGTCAAAAACGGGGGTAATCCTGATAATTTGCGGCGCTGTTGTCCATACAGCCGCCTTGGGTGTCAGGTGGGCGGCTGCCGGGCATGGGCCGTTTATGAAAAAATATGAGATCCTGTCATCATATGTTTTGATAGCCATGTACATGTACCTGGGAGTCCTGAAAAAGCGTCCCGGCTTAAGGTCAGCGGGGATTTTTGTGATGCCTGTGTCCCTGATAATTATGGGCCTGGCTCTGACTTCATCATCAGCGGTTGTGGAGATGCCGGCCAGCTTTAATTATGTCTGGATTGTGCTTCATGTCCTGTTTGCCCAGGCCTCTTACGGTTCCGGTCTGATTGGGGCAGGGCTGGCGCTGCTGTACCTGTTGAAAGAAAAGGCCCAGAACAGAGGGGCCGTGACAGGAGTGTACCGGAACATGCCTACACTGGAAAACATGGACAGGCTGAGCTACAGGTTTCATGGGTTTGCCTTCCTGGCTGTCGGTGTCATGACTGCCTCCGGAGCCGTTTGGGCCAACTATGCTTGGGGCAGGTACTGGGGCTGGGACCCGGTGGAAAACTGGTCACTTATCTCATGGCTCCTGTACGGGATATACCTGCATTTAAGAAGAATCCATGGGTGGGCCGGAAAAAGGGCGGCCTGGTTTTCCTTTGCCGCTTTTCTGGTGCTGGTTTTCATCCTGGCCGGAATAGGCTGGGTGTATCAGTCTGTTCATGCGCCGTATTTTATATAAGCAGGCGCAGGTGGTTTTCGACAGCATTTCCTTTTGCCAGCAGGGCTAATCACTGGTATAATTAAGTTGATTAAAAACTGTCTCAAGCGGATGTTATGATCTATTTTCTCCTGAGGAGATGTTACTATGTTATTGACACCGGAGAAGAAAAGAAAATATTCCCTTGGTTGGCGTAAGAGAGAAGATGCCAGAAAACAGCTGCTGGGAAAGCGAAAAACAGAAGCTTTTAAAAAAGCCCGGGCTGCTGCAAAATTTCTCAAAGAGAAATATGGAGTAGAGGTATATCTTTTTGGTTCTCTTGCCTGGGGTGGGTTTTGGGAGAAGTCGGATATTGACCTGGCATTGGAAGGGCTGGATGATCCCAAACAATATTTGAAGGTCTTTGGTGAAGCCTGGGAAGTGGTATCACCTTTTGAACTTGACCTGGTGATGTTTCAGGATATTGATGATGATTTTCGTAATGAGATCAGGAGCAGGGGAGTGGCCTTATGACAGGGACTGTATTGGTTGTTACGGCACGGATAAGAAAAGAATTAAAAAATCTTGACATGCTCAGGAAAGAGATTGTCGAAATGTTGGAACGGGGTGGTGCAGAGAATGATTCGGAAAGGAAGAGGGCTTTTTCATCACTGCTGCATGATTTTTATACCTGTGTGGAAAGAATGTTTCAGACTGTAGCTAAAGGTCTAGATGAATATGTGCCGGATGGGGATAACTGGCATAAATTATTACTTGAACAAATGACATTATCGCTTGAAGAGAGAAGACCTGCTGTTATTAGTGAAAAGTTAGGCGCCAAATTGATGGAATACCTTGCATTTAGGCATCTGGTCCGCAATATTTACGGTTTCCAACTGGAATGGGCAAAGATGGACTATCTGGCTAAAGACTTGCCGGAAGTAGTTGATTGGATAAGAGACGAGGCAGATAGTTTTGTAAAAATCATTGAAGATATAACCAAAGGTCAAATTAATTAGAAACAATCCTAAAGATAAAAAACCAACCCTAAAGATAAAAAACCAAACTTAAAGTTGACAAGCACCCTCAGGTAGTGAAAGAGGGTGTTTTTTTGTAGACTTTCTCTGGATAAATTAGGCCTACAGACACTTTACTGGCAGCTTAGGCAGAGTTTAACTCAAGTTCCCGAAATTTTCAGACAAATTCTCAGGGGAATCGGCAGGAATCGCGTATAGATTCTAGAAAATAGAGCACAGACAAGTAATAGGTTTTTCTATTATTAAATTTAAGAAAAATTTCTCAAATTAAAGATCTCAGCCTCCAATATTACCTCGGGAGATGATGCAGAAATGCGGGCAGCAAGAGTGGCGGCATCTATTGCGTCCTTGTGCCTGGTGACCGGGTTAATTGTTTATGGCGGAGTTTTTTTATGGCCCGGCCTGGCCGGTTCCAATCCGCTTTTAACTGAACTGGGGATTACCGGGGACGAGGACAAACAGACGCCTGAATACCTTTATTCCATCGGCAGCGAAGAAGACGGTCCGGTGAGGCCAAATGCAGTTGCTGTTGACCGTAAGCATCGGGTGTATATAACTGATGCCGGAACAGCCAAGGTTTTTGTTTATTCGGCCAAGGGCAGGAAGATATCCGAGTTTGGGGGGCCGGGAAACGGTGAGGCTGATTTCAGTTTTCCCAATGGCCTTGTTGTTGCCGGTGACGGAAACCTTATAATTGCCGATTCAGTGCAGAAAAACATCCGGGTTTTCAGTCCGGAAGGCCGGTATCTCAGAACAATAATGGAAAACACCGCAGGTGTTAAGCCGGGTTCCCTTACCAGGGGCAGCGACGGGGTTATTTATGTCTCCGACCTGATGAACAACCGGGTGCTGGCTGTTGATGAAAATGGCCGGAATCTTAAGGAAGTTTCCGATACCCAGGAGCCATTAAGTTATCCCCAGGGTACGGCAGTTGACAAAGAAGGCAGGATTTGGGTTGCAGACAGTGGTAATTTCTCGGTCGGTATTTTTGACCATCAGGGTACTTTCATCAAAAAAATAACCGGAGGCGGGGAACCGGAAACCCCTTTTTCGATGGTTCGCGGCATCGCTGTGGATAAAGTGGGGAGGGTTTACATTTCTGACACCATCTCTCACCATATCAGGATATTTGATTCCACAGGAAGGCAAATTTCCGTATTTCCCGGCACAGAAGAAGGTGAAGGGACTCTGGTTTTCCCTACCGGGATTTTTATCCACGATGATGGCAGTCTGTATGTTGTCGACCGCGGCACCGGTGATATCAAGGTCTTTTCACCAAATTAAATCGGTTCAGGAGTTGATGATATATGAAGAAACCAGAGCGGGATATCAGGACCTTTGGCCGTTTTATTAAAAGGAAAACAATAATTGCCGTGGTTTCAACAGTGCTGGCGGCCGGGATGGCTGTCGGCTATTTCCTGATGCCGGCTTCAGGAACGGTTGAGGAAGCGCTTAATGGTGACGGCGCAATGGATAGTGCAGCACAGGTAGGCGCCTGGACTCTGGTAAACGCCGCCGGGATAAGCGCCTGGGACCCGGATGATACCCAGATGTTTGCCGGGAGCGGTTCCGGCAGGCTCAGTTCATCTGTAGGGGCAGATGCTGTTTTTGACAGCTATGTTTATTACCGTTTTACTACATCTGACAGGGCTCCGGTATCGGTTACCCTGGATCTGGTGTACCGGAAAAACTCCGGCACAGTTCAGCCTTTGACCGGAGAATGGGATGTCCTGGCAGAGGTATGGAAAGTTGGCGCAACTGAGCCGCTAAAAACCATTGCTATCGATGCGGGCAATGCCAATATCGATTTTACTGCTTTGCCATCTGAGGAACTGAATGTGATTAATGAAGCAAATACTCAATATGAACTCAGGCTGATTCAAAAGGGGGTAACCGGCAGTGACCCTGCGGCCGGGATGACAGTGTGGTTTGATGAGGTAAAGATCAATGCGGCATATGATACCACACCTCCTGCTCCGGTATCTGCTGCTGCCGTTACCGACAGTTCGGCAGACATTGTTTTCAATGAGAAGGTTGACCGGATTACTGCTGAAAATACCTCAAATTATGCGCTCACCCCTGAACTGGCAGTTAATACAGCGGTGTTACAGGCTGACGGCGTCACGGTAAGACTGCAAACCGCTGCCCAGGCGAAGGATGCCGGTTATTCTATTGCGGTTAACGGGATAAAAGATGTTTCCGAAAATATCATGTCTGCAGAAGAGACTGTCAGTTTTACGGGTATTGATACTACGCTGCCCGTGATAGTCTCAGCGGTTTCGGTTAACAGTACTGCTGTGGACGTAGTCTTTAGTGAGCAGTTGGACCGGACAGCTGCAGAAAATACGGTTAATTATGCCATCGCCCCTGAACTGGCGGTAAGCGAGGCAGCCCTTCAGCCTGACGGGAAGACAGTCAGGCTGACAACACAGCCACAGGGGTGGGGGACTCAGTATACCCTTACGGTTAACAGTGTAAGTGATGTGTCGGGTAATATTATATCCGGTACTGAAGGGAACACAGTGGATTTCGCGGCAGTGGATAATCTTCCCCCTGAACTCATGTATGTAACCGTTACCAATAACAGCACCTTAAGGTTGGAATTCGGCGAAAAAGTGGAGGCGCTGACAGCTGAGGATATTACCAACTATGCTGTTACTCCGGACATGGAGGTTAACAGCGCTGCCCTGCAGCAGGACAGCAAAACCGTTGTCCTGACCACAGCGGCACAGACCCCTGATGTCATTTACACAGTAAAAGTTTCAAATATCAAGGATCTTGCGGGGAATTCAGTGGGTGCAAGGAATTCCGGTACATTTACCGGAGCAGTAACAGACAGTGTGCCGCTAGCTGTATTATCTGCTTCAGCACCCAACAGTTCCCGGGTTGATGTGGTCTTCAGCGGGGCGGTTAACCCTTACACAGCACAAGCTGCCGCCAATTACTCCATATCTCCGGAGCTTAGTGTCATTGAAGCATATCTGCAGCCTGATGGTATGACTGTGAGTCTTACCACAGGATCCCACACCCCGGGGCAGGCATATACGGTAACGGTGCAGGGCGTCAGAGACCCTGCCGGCAATGTTATCGACACCACCCAAAACACTGCCGGTTTCAACGGATCGGCGGCAGCAGTCCGGACTCCTCATGGGAGCTACCTTGATGATACTAATGAGTGTTCCAAATGCCATATAACCCATGACGGCCAGGGACAGGGCCTGATATCAGTGGAATCGGTTAATTCCCTCTGTTACCTGTGCCATGATGCCGGTGGTCAAAGCCGGTATGACACGGCAGGACAGTATGAAATTAACAGTACCAGCTATCACGATGTTCCCCAGGAAACTCAGAGATGTACCGACTGCCATAATCCCCATGATGGAGGGCAGGATGCTGACGGTAACTTTATACACTGGCCAAGGCTGCTGCAGAGTTCTGCAGACCCTGGCGCCAATGGGGGCAATCAGTTTTGTTTTAGCTGCCACCGGACAGCTCAGGACGGAGCAAGGGCTATTGAACCGGACAACTATCCTGCCACTGGGGAGGGGCATAATGACCCTGATTTCACAATCAACGGAATGCAGCCCTTTAACGGCAGTTCAGGTACTGATATCACCTGTCTGGGCTGTCATGATAATCATGGTTCAGGGATATCTTCAATATTAAAAGAGAATCCCAATGGAGATGCTGTCAGCGTAAAGACCAATGACCGGAATTTTTGTTACGAGTGCCACAACACAGCGAGTTCCGATGGCAGATATCCCGGACAGGCTGTATTTGACAGATCAAAACACGGTCTTGTAAGCAGCCTGAATACCAATACCGAACTGCCGGGTGCGGCAGGTCAGGCAGGTCAGTGTGCCAACTGCCATGATGTCCACGGGACGGCTGACGGTACCTCAGGAGTCAGAGTAAAAACCCTGAGAGGAGTATATAATGACGGGAAAACCAGTTTTGCTGCCGCAGACTTCGGGATATGTTTTCAATGCCATAACGAAAGCAGCCTGAATCCTGATTATGATATCCAGAGTCAGTATAATGCACCTGAAGGAGGACACCGAATCAAGACAGCAGGAGGCACACTTGAAGTTGGCTCTGTGATGCCCTGTGAGACCTGTCACTCCCTGCACGGTTCTGCTAACAATAATAAGTATTCTCTAAAAGATAATCTTGGTGTTAGCCTGGGAGATGGCAGGAATGAATGCCTGGCATGCCACCAAGACGGTAAAACGGTGGTCGGAATAGCCATGTCCCCTCCGCCCCAAAAAGTAGG
Organism: Phosphitispora fastidiosa; assembly: GCF_019008365.1. Classification (NCBI taxonomy): domain Bacteria; kingdom Bacillati; phylum Bacillota; class Clostridia; order Eubacteriales; family Peptococcaceae; genus Phosphitispora; species Phosphitispora fastidiosa. The sequence goes on from NZ_JAHHUL010000006.1 coordinate 148,829, forward strand.
GGGACACCGCCAGAGCAGCAGGGCAGCATGCCTCAATTGTCACGGCAGCCCGCACAATTTAAATTAATGAAGTTATTCAATAATTGTGTTCATGACGGGCATAATAAATTTTGATAAATGTTTGTTCCGTTATTGCCATACTTTTGCCACAAAATAGTGATAATATTGACAGGAAGGGTTGTAAACTACGCTGAGCAATAGTATAATTTTGAAGGAAAAATAAGGTTTCAGGCGAATTTAAGAAAGTGAGGTTATTGTTGCTTTAAGCACGTCTGGACTACCGACCATGAAGGAGGATTATCATTAATGCCCGAAAACAGGAAAAAAGATGCAACCGGAACCGAAGAAAGAAATCTCCTGACAGGCAAAGAGGGTGGCTCAGAAGCTGACAGGAACATAATCGACGTAGTCTGGAACTTTCTCAGTTCCATGAAGCTGGGGATTATTCTCCTGCTGGTGTTAGCTGCGGCTTCAATTATCGGGACTATCTGGGTACCCAGGGATATGTATGGCCAGCCTGATTACCTTAAGTTTTATAACCACCCGGTGTTTAATATTATTCTGGCCCTGCTGGCGCTCAATATCCTGGTTTGCAGCATCAATAGGTGGAGATTAATCAAAAGTACCCTGAGTGGTCCGAGTGTTGCCGCTGCCGAAAACGTTGTTAAAAAGTCGGGGGAAGCCCTTAAGATTAAGGCAGATCCCGCTCAGGCGGCGGAGAAAGTCAGAGATTTGCTTAAAAGAAAAGGATATCGTATTTTTTCGAGCCAGGAAGGTGATGCAATTAAGATAGCATCAGATAAAGGGCATTTGGGCATCCTGGGGCCTTACCTGACTCACCTGAGCTTTTTTATTATGATAGTTGCTATTGTGGTTAAATTCAGTGGTTTGGTGGGCTTTGACGGCCAATTCGCCGGCTGGGAAGGGGAAACCTACAGCCTGGGTGATGTTCAGGGCATCCAAAATGTTGACTATGACGATTATTTTGATATCAGGGTGAACAGTTTCCGGACAGAATACCGGCCGGACGGTCATGAGATAAAACAGTGGTTCAGTGATGTGACGGTAATTGACGGGGATAAGGAAACTGATTTCAGCATCTTCGTGAATCAACCTCTCGTTTATAATGGAATCAAGTTTTACCAGTCATCTTACGGTCATCAATATGTTGGGAAATATTCCCATAATCCTGAGGATACTCATGAGTTTACTATAGGCCAGGGAGGGCAGGATTATCTTTGGGATGAAGAGACCAATCTGGCATTTGTGCCAACCGGCTTCGAGGATGGGACTAAAAGGGTCAAGCTGCAGATATATAAGGGACAGCAAATTGTTGATGAAGTTGATGCAGTGTTGAACCAGCCGGTTAAATATGAAAATGTGGAAGTTGTTTTTGAAGGGGTTAGGAGCTATACTGTGCTCTCAGCCAAGAAAGACCCCGGAGTTCCTATTATAGGCGCCGGTTCTATTCTGCTGATTGTGGGAGTTGTTATTTCTTTTATCCTCAGGCAGAGAAAAATTTGGTCCATTATCAGGCCTGATGCCAAGGGAGCCCTGGTTCAGATTGGCGGCATATCAGCAAAGGATAAGCGCGGTCTGGACAGCGACCTTGAAGAAATAACGGCAGCTCTGAAGAAGTAGCCGGAGTTCCTAAGAGAACTTCAGGAGCCAACTAATATAAGGGGTGAAATTAATGGACCTGGTTACACTGGAACAGCAATCGTTTACGGCGACATTTATTGCTTATGGAGTGGCATCACTGATTTACGTAATATACCTGGGGTATAAAAATGAAAGTTTTGCCCGCCTGGGAACTATTGCTACTATAATCGGTTTAATTACTAATACAGCATTTCTTATTCTAAGATGGAAGATAAGCGGCCATGCACCTTTTGTCAACGGGTATGAGTTCCTCCTCTCTTTTACATGGGGGATTGCCGTGATTTACCTGTTTGCTGAATGGCGCTACCGGACAAAAATAATCGGGGCTTTTGTAATGCCCATTGCTTGGTTTCTCCTGGCCTGGGTAGCTATGAAAATGCCGCAACAGGCAAGGTATGCAGGCAACCTGATGCCGGCGCTCCAAAGCAACTGGCTGACCATTCATGTGGCTACTGCCATGGTATCATACGGAGCATTTGCCCTTTCCTGCGGAACCAGTATTATGTACATTGTTAAGAAGGTACTGGAAGATAATAATTCCAAAAGCAGCTTCAATAAGCGCTTGCCTTCACTTGACGTCCTGGATGATATGAGCTATAAGGCCATTGCTATCGGGTTTCCCCTCTTGTCAGCTGTAATTATAACCGGGGCCATATGGGCTGAATTTGCCTGGGGCCGTTACTGGAGCTGGGACCCCAAAGAGACATGGTCCCTGATCACTTGGCTAGTTTATGCCGCCTACCTGCATGCCCGCTTTACTTACGGGTGGCGGGGCAATAAGGCAGCCTGGATGTCTGTGCTGGGATTTGCCTTTGTCCTGTTTACCTTCTTTGGAGTAAACTATTTCCTGTCAGGGCTTCACGCTTATGGAGGGCTCTAAGATATAGTTTCAGGAAATTAACAAGCCATGGCAATCCCATGGCTTGCTGATGTTTGTAGTTTGTGCCGGGGATAACTTGGAAAAGATTTTCCCTTGGTTAGTGTGCGCCTTTGCGTTATAATAAGAACTGTGGTTTTTGGTTGCAGGAATATTTGACACAGTAGAGAATATATACACAATACTTTCGGCAAAAGGCTGTTTAGGGAAGTGGTTTGGTTGCTTAATTATTATCCCGTATATTTGAAGCTTGATGGCAAAAAGTGTCTTGTGGTGGGCGGCGGTAAGGTAGCTGAGCGAAAAGTCAGGAGCATTTTGGAGGCAGGTGCCAGGGTATATGTTGTCAGCCCGGTACTTACCAATTGGCTTGAAGAGGCTGCTGCAATGGGCACAGTTACAGTAATAAGAAGAAATTATACTACAACTGACCTGGAAAATGCTTTCCTGGTTATTGGCGCTACCGATGCCCCTGTTATTAACAGCAGGGTTGCCCGTGACTGTCATGACCGGAATATCCTGGTGAATATAGTTGACAGTCCTGCAGACTGCAATTTTATTGTCCCTTCAGTTTTCCGGCAGGGATCTTTGAGTATCAGTATTTCCACCGATGGTAAAAGCCCGATGCTGGCCCGCCGCATCAGGGAAGAGCTGGAGATGGAATTCGGGCCCGAATATCACGAATTTCTTGAGTTGATGTGTGAAATAAGAGAGCACATTATAAGGACTGTTCCTGATGAGGAACAGCGCCGGGATATGTTTAAAGAGCTTGTTTATTCAGATATTATTCAATTGCTGAAAGATGGTCAGCGTGAAAAAGTGAAGGAGCGGATAAGTTATGTACTTGGTAACAGTTGGACTCAATCATAGGACTGCGCCGGTGGAAATCCGTGAAAAACTCAGCTTTACCGAGGATTCGCTGCCTAAGCATCTGGACAAGCTGACATCCAGCGGGATAGTCCGCGGTTGTGTTATTCTGTCTACCTGTAATCGCACCGAGATTTATGCTGCCGTTCTGGATGTTGATAAAGGACTGACCAGGATAAGGGAACATCTTGCCAAATGCTGCCGCAGTGAACATAGTGAACTGAAGAACTATCTCTATACCTACACATTGTTTGATGTCATCCCTCACTTGTTTAGAGTTGTCTCCGGACTTGATTCCATGATTCTCGGAGAGACCCAGATTTTGGGACAGGTTAAAACTGCCTACCAGGTGGCATGTGAACACGGCGCCACCAATAGGGTTCTGAATACTCTTTTTCGTCAGGCAATTACTGTAGGCAAGAAAGTCAGGACTGAAACCATGATTGACCGGAATGCCGTATCTATCAGTTATGCGGCTGTTGAGCTGGCCCGGCAGATTTTTGAAGGACTGGACGGGAGAACAGTGATGGTTATAGGGGCTGGCAAGATGAGTGAACTGACAGCCAAGCATCTTGTGGCCAATGGAGTGGAGAGTGTTATCGTTTCCAATCGTTCTGCTGTTAAGGCTGAGGCTCTGGCAAAACAATTTGGCGGCAGGGCGGTACGGTTTGATGAACTCATTGACCATATGGCTGCCGCAGATATTGTAATAACGGCGACAGCCGCACCCCATTGTATTTTAGAAAAGCCTGAACTGGTAAAGGTTATGGAAATGAGAAATGGAAAGAAAATTTTTATCATAGATATCGCGGTTCCCCGGGATGTTGACCCTGCTGTGGCTGAAATTCCGGGGGTAAACCTTTTTGATATTGATGAACTGCAGCATGTTGTTGACAGTAACCTGGAACAGAGGAAGAAGGAAGCCCATAAAGCTGAAAAGATTATTAAAGAGGAAATTAACGAGTTCTGGAAATGGCTGAGCATGCAGTTTGTTACCCCTACCATTGCTGCACTGAAGAAGCGCGGTGAGGAAATCAGGCAGAAAGAAATGCAGAAGGCTTATAACCGTCTGGGTAACCTTACAGATCGGGAGAAAAAGATCATCAGTTCCATGACAAACTCTATTGTCAACCAATTGCTGCATGATCCGGTAATGGAACTGAAAAAATATGCCCTGACCAAACAGGGGCATCTGTATACTGAAATCCTGCAGAATCTGTTTAACCTTGATGTCCCTAATGAGAAGAAGTTTGCTGCAGAAAGGCCGGAAGAATGTCCTCTTGATGCTGAGAGCAATTCCGGAGGACATCCGGGAGGACATCCGGGAGGACACCCCGGAGAACATCCCGGAGAACACCCGATGCGTAATCATGCAGTGGGCATTGAATAAGACAGGGAATTTTGAAGTGAATGACTTTAAAATATATGGCAGTTGATTTGGAGGTAGGATCATGGCAAGGGAAATTATAGTCGGCACCAGAGACAGCGCACTGGCGATGTGGCAGACAAACTGGGTTGTGGATAGCCTCAGGAAGCATAATCCAGATTACTCCTTCCGGATTGTAAGCCTGAAAACTCAGGGGGACAAGATTCTTGATGTGGCCCTGGCAAAGATCGGTGATAAGGGCCTGTTTACCAAGGAACTTGAAGTAGGGATGCTGGAAGGTGATATTGACCTGGCTGTGCACAGCATGAAAGATTTGCCAACCGTGCTTCCTGAGGGCCTGATGATAGGCTGCATATGTGAGCGGGTAGACCCGCGGGATGTGGTCATCTCAAGGCAGGGTAAGACTCTCAGAGAACTGCCTGAGGGTGCCAGAGTAGGGACAAGCAGTCTCAGGAGGTGTGCCCAGCTTTTGAAGTTCAGACCTGACCTGCAGCTAGAACCCTTACGGGGGAACCTGAACACAAGAATGGCCAAACTGGAGCGCAATAATCTTGATGCCATAGTCCTGGCTGCTGCCGGGGTGGAACGCATGGGGTGGGGGGACAGAATAACTGAATACCTCGCAACCGATGTCAGTTTGCCCGCTGTCGGACAGGGTTCTATTGGTATAGAAATCAGGGAAAATGACCGGGAGGTCCATGAGATTGTCAGCAAGCTTAATCATTTTCCCTCACAGGCTGCAATTACTGCCGAAAGGGCAATGCTCAGGAAGCTTGAAGGCGGCTGCCAGATTCCTATCGGATCGCTTGGGACCGTTACCGGTGACAAGCTGACCCTGGAGGGTGTTGTGGCAGGCCTGGACGGTAAGGAACTAATCAAGGCAAGTGTATCCGGTCCTGTTGGTGATGCTGCTGTACTTGGACAGCAGCTGGCTGACAAGCTCATTGAGATGGGAGCGGACCGAATCCTAAAATCTGTAAGGCAGGAGTTATTATAATTATGGAAAATGGCAGAGTCTATTTGGTAGGCGCGGGTCCCGGAGACCCCAAACTTATTACTGTAAAAGGCCTGGAATGTATTCAGACCGCAGATGTCATTGTATATGACCGGTTGTCCAGTCCCCGGCTGCTGTCTCATGCTAAACCGGGAGCGGAACTGATTTATGCGGGAAAGTCTCCTGTCAGGCATACCCTCAAGCAGGACGAGATTAACCGGGTCCTGGTTGATAAGGCCCAGGAAGGGAAAACAGTTACCCGGCTCAAGGGTGGCGACCCCTTTGTTTTTGGCAGGGGGGGCGAGGAGGCGGAATTCCTCCTGGAAAATAATATTCCCTTTGAGGTAGTGCCCGGAATAACTTCCGGGATAGCAGTTCCCGCTTATGCCGGAATTCCGGTAACCCACCGTGATTTTAATTCCACTCTGGCAATTATTACCGGAAATGAAGACCCCACCAAAGAGGATACATCAGTCGAATGGGATAAGGTGGCCACCGGATGTGGGACTATCGTATTCTATATGGGCATGAGCAATCTTCCTTATATAGTGGAAAAGCTCACTGCCAACGGGAGACCTCCGGAAACTCCGGCAGCAGTTATCAGATGGGGCACCAGGCCGGAACAGAAAACGGTGACCGGCGTCCTCAGCAACATTGTGGAAAAGGCCAGGGAGGCCCAGATGGGACACCCGGCAATAATTGTGGTTGGTGAAGTGGTTTCTCTGAGGGAAAAACTGATGTGGTTTGAACAGAGACCGTTATTTGGGCAAAGAGTTCTGGTGACCCGTTCCCGCAGCCAGGCCAGTGCGCTGGCCCGGGAAATTGAGCTTTTGGGCGGTGAACCCTGGGAGTTTCCGACCATTGAAATCACAGCTCCCGAGGATTACGGACCGCTGGACAGAGCTATTACGGATATTGACTCATATGACTGGCTGGTCCTGACCAGTGTCAATGGTGTCCAGTCTTTTATGAATCGCATGAGGGAGATTAAAAAAGATGTCAGATGCCTGAAGGATACCAAGATTGCTGCCATTGGCCCCAAAACCAGGGAAGAGATTGAGAAATATGGGGTCTTTTGCGAATTTATGCCTGAGGAGTTTGTGGCTGAAGCAATAATTGACATCTTCCGGGAACACGATCTCAGAGGCAAGCGATTCCTGCTGCCGCGTGCTGATATCGCCAGGAAGGTGCTGCCTGATACCCTTGAATCCATGGGGGCGATAGTTGATGAGGTAACTGCCTACCGGACGGTGATGGGTTCCGGAGATAGCGCCGAGGTTATTAAAATGCTGGAGGAGAAGCGGATACATGTCCTCACCTTCACAAGTTCGTCAACTGTGAAGAATTTTGTCAGGAAAATCGGGGCAGATAATATCCCCAGACTTACAGAAGGTGTTATAGTTGCCAGTATCGGGCCGATTACTTCAGCGGCAGCCCGGGAACTGGGCCTTGAGGTTGCTGTTGAGGCCGAGGTATATACTATAGATGGCCTGGTGCAGGCTGTTTTGGACTATATAAAAACACAGGAGGCGGAGTAAATGAGTTTTCCGGTTGTAAGGGCGAGGAGGCTGAGAAGTTCTGAGAATATGCGCCGTCTGGTCAGGGAAAACCGCCTGACAACTGATGACCTCATATATCCCCTGTTCGTAACAAACGGTGATGGTGTCAATAATCCAGTTGCTTCAATGCCAGGGGTTTTTCAGCAGTCAGTTGACAATATTTTAAAGGAAACAGATGAGATTGTAAAACTGGGCATTCCCGGGGTGCTGCTGTTTGGCATCCCTGCCTACAAAGATGCCCAGGGTTCTTCGGCTTATGATGATAATGAAGCAGTCCAGCGCGCTATCAGGGAAATAAAGCAGAAATATCCTGAGCTTTTGGTGATTCCGGACCTTTGTATGTGTGAATACACCAGTCACGGGCATTGCGGTCTCCTTGACGAGAAGGGTAATGTGCTGAATGACCAGACAATTGAGATTCTGGCCAAGATTGCCTTGTCATATGCAATGGCCGGAGCAGATATGGTAGCCCCTTCAGATATGATGGACGGGCGGGTTGCCGCAATCAGGAAGGCCCTTGATGCCAATGGTTACAGTAATATACCGATTATGTCTTATTCAGCCAAGTATGCTTCAGGTTTTTACGGGCCGTTCCGGGATGTTGCCGAATCAACCCCACAGTTTGGTGACCGCAGGGGCTATCAGATGGACCCGGCGAACGGTGATGAGGCTCTGAAGGAAGTTTGGCTTGACGTGGAAGAAGGGGCGGATATTGTGATGGTTAAACCGGCCCTGCCTTACCTTGACATTATCAGGAGAATTAAAGATGAATTCAATATGCCTGTGGCAGCTTATAATGTCAGCGGCGAGTTTGCCATGATTAAGGCAGCTGTCCAAAACGGCTGGCTTGACGAAAAAAGAGTGGTCATGGAAGCCCTGACGGGTATGAAAAGGGCCGGGGCAGATATTATAATTACCTATCATGCAAAAGATGTTGCCAAATGGCTGAAGGAGGAACAGTAATGATCATTTCCTGGAATACGACAAATCAATGCAACATGTACTGTGATCACTGTTACCGGGATGCCGGCGCCAGGGCAGATGAAGAACTGAATACCGAGGAAGGGAAGGCCCTGCTTGACGAGATTAAAAAAGCCGGGTTCAAAATCATGATATTCAGCGGCGGGGAACCGTTTATGAGGCCAGACATCTTCGAACTGGTTGAATACTCAAAAAGTCTGGGCCTGATTACGGTTTTCGGTACCAATGGCACCCTGATTACCCCCGAGGTGGCTCAAAGGTTGAAAGAAATCGGTGTGGATGGGGTTGGCATCAGCCTGGACAGCCTGGATAGGGAGAAACACGACCGGCTCAGGAAGTTTAAAGGAGCCTGGGACGGGGCTGTACAGGGAATGAAGAACTGCCATGCTGCCGGGGTTCCTTTCCAGATTCATACTACCCTGATGGACTGGAACTGGAACGAGGCCGAGGCAATTACAGATTTTGCTATTGAGCTGGGGGCTAAGGCCCACCACTTCTTCTTCCTGGTTCCTACCGGAAGGGCCAAAAATATTGAAGAAGAGTCCCTCAGGGCTGAACAATACGAAGAAATTCTGACCCGGATTATGAAGAAACAGCAGCAGGTTGATATTGAACTGAAACCCACCTGTGCGCCCCAGTTCATGAGGATTGCCAAACAGATGGGGATGGACCTCAGGTTTGGGCGCGGCTGCCTGGCGGGGACCTCATACTGCATTATCGGTCCTAAGGGCAAGGTTCAGCCGTGTGCCTATATGGACATGGAGGTCGGCAATGTCAGGGAAACCCCATTCAGTGAAATATGGACTGACAGTGAGGTTTTCCGGACCCTGAGGACACTGGATTACAAGGGTGGCTGCGGCAGTTGCGGCTATAAGAAAATCTGCGGCGGCTGCCGTGCCAGAGCCGCATTTTACAATGACGGCGACTATATGGCTGAAGAACCATGGTGCTTGTATCAGGGGAGAAAAGGTTATTGAGGGCGTAGGCCGCAATGACAGCTAACACAAATAGGGTAGAGAGGCACCGGGCTGCCCGGACTGATTGGCAGCCGAGGTACTTCTCTACCTTTTACATAATTAAAAGTAAACCTGTGGGAACAATAAATGTGCGCTTATTTCCGGCGCAAATCTAGTGAAAGGCGGTACAAATAATGCATAAAGGCTACAGTCAATCTGTCAAACTTTTTGAGGAGGCCCAAAAATATATTCCGGGTGGAGTCAATAGTCCTGTAAGGGCTTTTAAATCTGTCGGACACGACCCTGTTTTCATCGAGAAAGCCAATGGCTCCAAAATTTATGATGCTGACGGAAATGAGTACATAGACTATGTAGGGTCTTGGGGCCCCATGATTCTCGGACACCAGCATCCTGAGGTTGTTGCGGCCCTCAAAGCATACCTGGATAAAGGAACCAGCTATGGAGCGCCAACCGAACTGGAGACTGAAATGGCTAAAACCATTATTGCTGCCTTTCCGGCTATGGATATGGTCAGGATGGTTAATTCAGGAACAGAGGCTACAATGAGCGCCTTAAGGGCTGCCCGGGGATATACCGGGAGGAACAAGATAGTCAAGTTTGAGGGTTGTTATCATGGACATGCCGATTCCCTGCTTATTAAGGCAGGTTCAGGAGCGCTGACTCTTGGAGTCCCCACCAGCCCGGGGGTGCCGGAGAATATCGCTGTGAACACAATTACGGCCCAGTTTAATAACCTGGACACAGTAAAAAAGATATTTGAAATAGAGGGTGAGGACATTGCGGCCGTTATCGTAGAGCCGGTAGCCGGCAATATGGGAGTCGTCCCGCCCCAACCCGGATTTCTGGAAGGACTCCGGGAAATAACGGGGAAATATGGCGCCCTGCTGATATTTGATGAAGTAATGACAGGGTTCAGGGTGGCCTATGGCGGAGCTCAGCTGCGTTTTGGCATTGAGCCTGACCTGACCTGCCTGGGTAAGGTTATCGGAGGCGGTCTCCCGGTAGGCGCCTATGGCGGAAGACAGGAAATCATGTCAAGGATTGCTCCCTCAGGCCCCATTTACCAGGCCGGTACCCTGTCAGGGAACCCCCTGGCAATGACAGCAGGGCTGGTTACCTTAAAACAACTGCAAAAACCCGGTATCTATGACGAACTGGAGAAAAAGGCTTCCCGGCTGGCAGCAGGACTTGCTGATGCGGCAGATAAGGCCGGCGCTGTTGCCTCCTTTAACAGGGTCGGCTCAATGGTATGTACCTTTTTCACCGGTGAGCAGGTGACCGATTTCGCGACTGCCTGCAGCTCTGATACCAACAAATTTGCTGCCTTCTTCAGGATCATGCTGGAAAAGGGTATTTACCTGGCGCCGTCACAGTTTGAGGCAGCCTTTGTCTCCCTGGCCCATACTGATGCAGACATTGACCGGACAGTTGCTGCGGCTTCTGAGGCCTTTCGTGAAGTCTTATAGAAGATTAAAAAATTACTCCTAAAGAGGGAGATATTTCAAAAAAAGAGAGGAAAAACGTTAATTTTTGTCGAATAATTAAAAATTGGTAAGGAGTGGGTAGGGTGGTAAACAGGAAGAACCTTATCACAATTCTGCTTGCAGTGGCCTTGGTGTTTGTTATTTATTTTAATATCAACCGGACTCAACACGGGAACCCTGAGGAGTGGATGAAGGAACACGGTGTGATTACGGAACGCCGCGGGGACCCTGAGAGATTTTGCCTGGACTGCCACAGTAAAAAGTTCAGCCATACCAAGGAAAACTTCTGTAATAAGTGTCATATACCAAATAATGTTGAACCGGTAAAGTAATAATTTATTGTGCAGAGAGGTAGAACACTATGGCGGATGCATATGAAACATTTCTGGATGGCTTACGGAGAAAAAAAGGTCTGGATTTAACCGGTTACAAACGTCCCCAGATGGAGAGGCGTATCAACAGTCTGATGCGGAGTCTGAAAATCACTGATTACGGCATATATCTGGGTCTGCTGGAAAAAGAAATAGCCCATTGGAGGAAGTTTCTTGATACATTAACTATTAATGTATCAGAATTCTACAGGAACCCTTCTCAGTGGCAGGTCCTGGAAGAAAAGATTCTGCCTGAACTGATTCAGGCGTCCCGGTCGTTGAAAATATGGAGCGCGGGGTGTTCCACCGGTGAAGAGCCCTATACCCTAACTATGGTGATGATGAACCGTTTTCCCCATATAAACTTCACTATGCTGGCCACCGATGTTGATGACGAGGTGCTAAACAAAGCCAGGACGGGAGTATATAATGATAAGGCTGTCCTGAATCTGCCTCAGAATTATATTAATGGGAATTTTACTAAGGAAGGCAGCAACTTCAAAATAAAAGATGAAGTAAAAAAAAGAGTCAATTTTATGAAACACAACCTTTTGACAGATGCTTTTGACAGAAATTTTGATTTGATTCTGTGCCGGAATGTGGTTATCTATTTTACAGAGGAAAGTAAGGCCCAGCTTTACCGGAAGTTTTATACCGGATTGAAACAAAATGGAATCCTTTTTACAGGGAGTACCGAACAGATATTTCAGGCCAGGGAAATTGGCTTTTCTCTTGTATCATCTTTTTTCTACAAGAAAGGTGACTGAGGAAAGGTAATCAAACAATGATTTCAATTTGCCCTTAACGGAGAGGGGGGTTAAATTATGTCTGGTGAAACAATTTTTGCCCTGGATATCGGCACCAGGTCAATTACCGGTGTCATCATGCAGGAGACAACCAAAGGTCTTGAAATTTTGGCAGCAGAACAAAGGGAGCACCAAAACAGGGCTATGATTGACGGACAGATACATGATATTGAACAGGTGGCCGAATCAATTAAGGCGATTAAGGACAAGCTTGAGAACAGACTTGGCCAGACCCTTAAACAGGCTGCTGTGGCAGCCGCAGGAAGGGCTCTGAAGACTACAAGGCTTAATGTGAGTGCAGATATTCCAGAATTCCGGGAGATACACCGGGATGATATCCTCAGGCTTGAACTTCAGGCGGTACAGGAAGCTCAAAGCCGTTTGGCAAATGAGGAAGATACCCAGACAGCAGAGTCCCTGAATTATCACTGTGTCGGCTACAGTGTAGTTTATTATGAGCTGGATGGCTATAAAATCGGCAGCTTATACAGTCAGAAGGGCAGGAATATGAGTGTTGAGGTTATTGCAACTTTTCTGCCCAGGGTTGTTGTCGATTCTCTCTTTGCTGCTTTGCAGCAGGCAGGTTTGGAAATGGCCAGCCTGACCCTGGAGCCTATTGCCGCAAGTGCGGTGGTGGTGCCGCCCAGTATGAGACAGCTAAATATTGCACTTGTTGATATAGGGGCCGGAACTTCGGATATTGCTATTACCGACGATGGGTCCATAGCCGGTTACGGAATGGTTCCGGTAGCCGGTGATGAAATAACAGAGAAGATTTCTGAAATATACCTGCTTGATTTTAACACGGCAGAGAGGATTAAGCGGTCCCTGCAGGATAACAGTGACATTGGTTTTACCGATGTCCTGGGAATTGAGCATACTGTTTCCGCCAGGGAGGTTCTTGATATTGTCGGAGAAGCTGTCCAGGATTTAACGAAACAGATAAGTGATAAAATAATTGAACTTAACGGAAAGACCCCGCAGGCCGTTATTTGTATTGGCGGAGGAAGCCTTACTCCTCTATTAAAGGATATGCTGGCAGACAATATTGGGCTTACCAGGCAGAGAGTGGCAGTCAGGGGCCGGGAGGCGATTGCAGAGGTGTTCGGTACCCAGGAACTGATGGGGCCTGAGGCCGTAACTCCAATTGGAATAGCTGTGACAGCATATGAACATAAGGGCCTTGGGTTTGCCAAGGTGATGGTTAATGACCGGCAGATCCGGCTTTTTGAGGTCAACCGGGGTACAGTGGCCGATGCCCTGCTGGCAGCAGGCATCAGTATGCGCAAGACACAACCGCGGCTGGGAATGGCCCTTACTTTGACGGTCAACGGAGATTTAAAGATCATCAAAGGCGGCAGAGGCAAACCGGCAGTTATCCGGCTGAACGGGGAAGACGTTACCATTGATGTCCCGGTAAAACATAATGATATCATAGAATTTGTTGAGGCCCGGGATGGTGAAAACGCCCGGGGACACATTTACGATCTGGTGCCCCACATCTTTGCTTTGAATATTTCTGTTAACAGCGAACCTTTTGTGATTAACCCGGTGATTACTATGAACGGTAAACCTGCGGCCTACCACGAAGAGCTCGTGGATAATGCCAGGGTAGTCCATTATTTACCCAGGACTGTGACAGAGGTCCTGGAAATAGCGGGCTGTGCTGATTCCGGTGACGATTGCTACATATATATTAACGAGCGTTTGGTTGATTCCATGGCTGAAGTTAATGACGGGGATGACATAATCCTGGAAAGGGCTGCTGAACCAATACCGACCGGTGAACCAATGCCAAACGTTGAGCCTGTTCCAGGAGATGATACCGGCGATATCCAAACTGAGCCGGATACTGCGGCAGAGCCAATGAAAGCGGCGGAGCTTGCAGAGCATGCAGAGACGGCAGAGCATGCAGAGACAGTAGAGTATGCAGAGACAGTAGAGCATGCAGAGACAGTAGATCCGGCAGGTGAGGACGAATCTAATGTCCCCAGGTTTACTATTGTCACGGTTAATAATGAAACGGTAGAAATTCCTGGGGTGGATGCTATTCTTACAGATGTACTGACACGGACCAATCTTCAGTTAATACCTCCCGAAACCGGAATGAGACTTGAACTAAAAGTTAACGGGAGCTCCGCTGAATTTACAACGCCACTTAAAGATGGTGACAATGTATTATTAGAATGGAAATAATAATATTTTGGAAAAAAAATTTCGATTTGACGGTATTCGACATTTTCTCTGAAGGATATTTGCAATAATTCCTAGAAGAAAACATAAAAAAAACACAGTTTGGGACAGATTAACAATCCAACCACAATAAAGTGTGGGAGAGATGAAAATGTGGACAAACCGTCGGGAATTCCGGAAAAAGATCCGGGAAAAACAGAGAGAAATGTACAGTTTGGTAAAGAATAAGGGTCTAAATGACCCGGATGTGTACAACAAGAGCTGTGAAATTGACTGTTTGATAGTAGAGTATATGAAAAGATATAACTGTTTTATCAGTACAACATTATTTAATAATTATTATAATTAGGGCTTTTGATACAGTTGCTCAATTGGGATTAATATTTCTTTACCGGACACCCTGTTTACATTGGCTTGTAACGTATAAATATAATAAGCTAACCGCATATTTTTTTACCGTAAAGGCAAACCTACCGAAAGTTAGGGACGCAAAGCCATGGGTCTAAAGCTTTTGCTATGACAGCCAGGCTGCCGAAAAACTGATCCGTCTGCTTTTCCGGCAAGCAAGGCGGAATTTTTATTTCCTAAAATGACGAAAGTGACGAAAATGACAGGAGAGGGGGCAGGTCTATGCGCAAAATATCTGTAAGCAAGCTGCAGTCAGGGATGATTTTGGGGAAAAGTCTTTATTCAGCCAATGGGAGCGTCTTGCTTTCTGCCGGGAGTGAACTTAACCCTGCATATGCCAAAAGGCTGCAGGCCCTGGGTTACCCGACAATCATTATTATTGACGGTTTTTGCCGGGACATCGAGTTCCCCGATGTAGTTTCTGACAGTACAAGATTAGACGGGATTATAACATTGCGAAGGGTTTTTGAAGAGGCTAAAAAGTACCAAAAGGTAGATACCAAACTGATTAAGGATCTGGTAAACAGGCTGGCAGACGAGGTTCTGCAGAACAGGCAGCTGCTTTTTGAATTTTGTGATATCCGCTCTTATGACAGTTACCTGTATGCCCACTGCCTGAATGTATGTATCCTGTCACTGCGCATCGGTCTGGCCTTAAACTATAACGAGGTTCAGTTGCGGGACCTGGGAGTGGGGGCAGTTATGCACGATATCGGGTCCATGTATGTTGATCCCAAGGTGGTGGAAAAACCGGGCCGGCTTTCGCCCGAAGAATTCAGTCAAATGCAGCAGCACAGCATCAAAGGTTTTAACCTCCTGAGAGACCAGAAAGATGTTAACCTGCTGGCAGCACATGTTGCTTTTCAGCATCATGAACGCATAGATGGTACTGGTTACCCGAGAGCCCTAAAGAATACTGACATCTGTGAATTTGCCAGGATTGCAGCCATTGCTGACCTGTTTGATGCCCTTACCAGTGAGCGGAAACACCGGAAGGCTTACAGCACCTGTGAGGCTATAGAACTGATGAATGAAGAAGCAGGGCTGAAAATAGACAGCTCATTAATGGAGCTTTTTCTGCAAAATGTCGCCCGGTATGCTGCCGGTTCTTTGGTGGAGCTTAGCTCGGGTGAGATAGGGCTTGTTGTATGCAATAGGCGCATTCACCCAGAGAAGCCTGTGGTGAGGATACTTACCGATAGCAATAAAATTCCTGCCGGTCCTGATTACGTTCAGGAAATTGAATTAGTTAAAGAAACCGGCCTGAATATAGCAAGGGCGCTGCAGGATGACAGTGGATTTGCCGATGAACTTGGGGTTATCTATAATCAGGGGCAAAAGGTTGTAAATTCGTAGGCGGAAGGAGATTACCGCAAAACCATGAAAATACTGGTTGTCACGGCAGCAATTATAGAAAATAATGGTAAGTTCCTCATTGCCCAAAGGAAAAAAGGCTCTCACCAGGGGATGAAATGGGAGTTCCCCGGAGGCAAGGTAGAGCAGGGAGAAGATCCCGAAGCCTGCCTGATAAGAGAAATCAAGGAGGAGCTTGACATTAATGTTGAAGTGGGAGATATTTTCAAGGTCGTCTCCCACATCTATGAGGACAGGCAGGTTATCCTGCTCTGCTACCTTTGCAGCCTAAAGGGCGGCCAGCCGTCCTGCATCGACTGCCAGGACTGGAAGTGGGCTGACCCTGAGGAAATGATGGGATATGAATTTGCCCCGGCAGATATCCCGGTTGTGCGGAAGTTGCTGGGTCAGTAAAACCTGGGCTTATTATTTTTCAATTGTAATCTGGATAGGGGTAGATGTATTCGGCCTTGCGGAACACATCTACCCCTATTCAACAACACAAGTGAAAAATAGTAAAGCCAAGTAATAATAGAGCGGGTGTCCCAAATGGGGCACCCGCTCTGGATTAGGCCTATGAATTAGGGAGGGGCAGATATGGTTCCGGAACGATGAGACTGATGTCCGCTTGTCGGCAATCCGCGTAAGCGGGAGCCGCAAACAAGCGGAATCGTTGCCATCGTGGAGGAATTATATCTGCCCCTCCCTTCAATTTTATAGGCCAAAAGAAAAGGTGTCCCATTATGGGACACCCGCTTGTATTTTGGTAAGCTATTTTATTAGTTGGCGACTGTCTCAAATCCAGGTGATTTGGTAAAGGCTTTAACAGCGCCCATTCCTTCAGTTTTGTCATTCCAGCCCATAGTACCGAACTTGAGGACATAAGATTCATAACCGAGCTGGTTGAGGAACATTGAGGTATAGCTTGCGGTGTGACCGGTGTAGCAGATAACAACAATCTTCTTATCGGTAGGAAGTTTCTTCAGGTTTTCTTCCTTGGCAATAGCGCCATAAGGGATATTAATTGCTCCCGGAACATGGCCTTTGGCATAGTCTTCAGGCTTCTGGATGCTGAGGAGGAAGTAGCTGTCATCTCCACCCTTGATAACTTTTTCATCAATTTCCTGAGGACTTACTGTAGGTCCTCTGCCTGCGGACAGGTAGGCATCGGTAGCTGCGATAATGATTTCTTCAGGAGTCTGAGCGCCGGTGTTAACTTCAGGAATTTCGTTAACAGCCTGAGCTTCAACAGCTTCGGTGTTCACATCAAAACCGGCTGACCCGGCGTAAGGTACAACCGCGCCCATTCCCGGTGATGCTTCGTTCCAGCCGTTCATCCCCATCTTCATTGCATAGGAATCATAACCAAGCTGGTTGAGGAACATTGAGGTATAGCTGGCGGTATGGCCGGTGTAGCAGATAACAACAATCTTCTTATCCTTGGGAAGCTGGGCCAGGCTTTCTGCTTTAGCAATTTGAGCATAAGGGATATTGATTGCTCCTTTTACATGGCCTTTGGCATAGTCTTCAGGCTTTTGGATACTGAGGAGGAAATAGCCGGCATCGCCGCCCTGAACTACTTTTTCGTTAACCTCTTCAGCGCTGATTGTCGGAGCCGGAGCTGGATCTGCGCCGAGGTAAGCAGCGGTAGCTTCAATAATCGCGGCGGATTCAACTACTTTTTCTTCAGCGGGCTGATTGTTTTCGACCGGTTCCTTTGCAGGATCATCTGCCGAATTTTCCGTGCCCCCGCACCCTGCCAGTGTTACCATCAGGCTGAGGGCGATAAGCAGCGCCATTACAGAATAAAGTCCTTTTCTCTTTAACATTTTTTTTCTGCCTCCTTAGATTTTATTAGTATTTTGCTCCCGGAATTCTCCTGACTACGGTAGAGTCCAGATGATTGGTCCGGGGAAAATTAAATCTCAATACCGGTCTCATCGACCTCCTTTCAGAAATTCTTGTTTATGACCGGAAGTTCAAAGCAAATGAAGCATCCAGTTCATAAAGTTAAGTGATTCACATAACAAACACTCTTATAATTAAACCAAAATATAGTGAATTTAAACATATTTTGATAAAATAAGACATTATTCGATAAGTATAAACATAATATTCTTCTTCATTGTGGTAATTCCTGCTAGACTAAGGAAGTTTTAATTTTCAAAAAAATAAAAAAACTTTCATTAGTACTATCTGCAGTAAGCCATAAATTTAGCAATTAAAAAAGTTTATATAAAGGTGTTTTTTAATCAGGAAATACTATAATAGCATTTAGTGAAGTCGCAATAAATAATTTTTAGATGTATCTTAGTATAGCAGGAATTTATAACTTTGTGAAGAATGAATATTATGTGCAGTAGTAAACTGCCTCTCATTTCCAAAATATATAAACCTGACAAAAACCCGGCTGAAACTTTTAGCCGGGTTTTTGCCGGGTTTTTACCAGGGACTGGACAGTATTTGCAGAATAATGGTAGAATATAGTCATTGACCGGGGGTGTCGGCATATATATAGCACATAGTCCGGTTATGTTTACAGAACGGAGGCACTATATGATGAAGAGATTTATGCTAATTTTTCTTTCAATACTGCTGTTGGCAGCGACGGCTGGATGTACGGGGAGCGGTACACCGGAAAAGGGCGGTGAGGACGGTGCGGCCTCAGGCAATGCTACTGATACCGGGGTAACCTTAAAGGTGGCATCAATCCAGGGGCCTTCTGCTCTAAGTATGATTCATATGATTGAAAACAACCCTTCCCTGGGTAATGATGCAAAGGCGGAGTATATCATAAAAGACAGCCCGGAGACTGTAAGAGCAATGCTGATTCATTCGGAGGCTGATATTGCCACAATACCCACTAACCTTGCTTCAATATTATATAATAAAGGTATACAGTATCAAACTGCAGCTATCGGCCTTTGGGGGACGCTCTACCTGGTCGGGAAAGATAATTCAGCTATCCGGCAATGGGATGACCTGAAAAATAAAAGGATTTACCTGATGGCTAAAGGGATGACACCTGATATTTCCTTTCGGTATATGCTTGAGAAAAAAGGCATTGACCCTGAGAAAGATGTTATCCTCGATTACAGGTATCCTATGCCTCAGGAGCTGGCCGGCGCTGTGGGGGCGGGCAGGGCTGACCTCGCTGTATTGTCAGAGCCTATGGTAAGCACTCTGCTTGCCAAAAACAGCAGCTTGAAAATCATTATGGATCTGACCCGGGAATGGGATGAAACTGCGGAAAATAAAATACCTCTTGCCCAGACCTGTGTCTTTGTAAAAAAGGAGTTTGCCCTGAAGTATCCCGGAATTGTTGCAGGTTTTTTAAAGGAATACGAGAAATCTATACAGTGGGTTAATGCCAACACTGAAGAAGCCGGGCAGCTGGCAGTGAAGCACGGAATAATGCCGGCAGCAGATGTGGCTTCAGATACTATCCCAAGATGTAATATGAGATATGAGGATGCCTCGAGTGTAAAAGAAGGCATTAACGCATATCTTAAGGTTTTCTATGATTTCGATCCCAATATTGTTGGAGGCAAACTGCCTGATGAAGGTTTTTATTACAAAAAGTAGGGCAATCCGTACAAAAGACAGGGCAGCGCTTATGAAGGACAGGGGATTGGTGGTACTTTCCGTCATCAGCTTAATTTTTCTATGGAAGATAATCTCCCTGGCTGCTGCTTCGGAGCTGCTGTTACCCACACCTGAAAAGACATTTCAGGTTCTGGTGAAGCTGGTTGCCTCTGATGAATTTGTTATCTCTGTGGGGTATACAGTACTGCGGGGTTTCCTGGGATTTTTGCTTTCTCTGGCCGTTGGGATAATAACCGGCATTTTGGCCGGTTTAAACAGAACATTTGATGTAATGATAAAACCGGTTCTGGTTGCCGTAAGGGCAACACCGGTTATTTCTATTATTCTTTTGGCCCTGATTTGGTTATCAACTGACCTGGTACCGGTCTTTATTGGTTTTCTGATAATGTATCCAATAATATCGACAAATGTTACCGAAGGGATAAAAAGTGTGGACGGGGAACTTGTGGACATGGCCAAAACTTACCGGGTTAAGACTTCAAGGCTCATCCGGGAAGTATACATTCCGGCAATTTCACCTTTTATAACAGGAGGTATATCCAATGCTGCCGGTATTGGGTGGAAAGCAATAATTGCCAGTGAGGTTTTAAGTCAGCCCAGGTTTGCCATTGGGACCCAGATGCATACTGCCCAGTCATACCTGATGGTGGCTGAACTACTTGCCTGGACGGTTATCGCCGTTATGCTTAGTTACATATTTGAAGTACTCATCCGGTTGTTCGAAAAGAGGGCGGCAGCCTGGAGACGGGAGATAGTATGAATTTAAGTATCAGTGGTCTTTATAAGAGTTTTCCTGGTGTAGACCTTTACCAAGATTTTCGAATCGAATTCAGAGAAGGCAGGATAACCGGAATCCTGGGCCCTTCTGGATGCGGCAAGACAACGCTGTTGAATATGATTACCGGAACGATCGCTCCTGATTCGGGAGAATTCCTCGGCCTTGCAGGGAAAAGGGTTTCCTGTATCTTTCAGGAACCAAGGCTGCTGCCCTGGAAGACGGTTAGTGAAAATGTGGAGTTTGTCTTAAAAGACCTTTTTCCCCAAAATGACAGGAGCAAAATTGTCTCGGGTCTGCTGAAAATGGTCAGCCTGGGGGACTTTGCCGGTCACTACCCGCGGGAGATCAGCAGCGGAATGAGACAAAGGGCAGCCGCGGCCCGGGCGTTTGCCTATCCTTCAGATATACTGGTTATGGACGAACCTTTTCGGGCCCTTGACCTGAAGCTTAAAAGGTCCCTGATTAACTCATTTCGGAAACTGTGGGACACTGACCGGAGGACAGTTGTGTTCGTTACCCATGATGTGGATGAAGCCCTTATGCTGTGTGATGAAATTTATATTTTTGGCGGACCCCCGGTTCGCATAATAAAAAAAATAGCAGTTACACTAAGTGATGGAGAATATTTCCCGGAAGACAGCTTGAGAGAAGCCATTAAGAATGAGATTTATCATTGTATGAAGGGGTGATATTATGATTTTACTATCTATACCGGGTTACCAGAATATTAACCTGGAGAATCTGGTGCTGGATTTTAACGGCACTCTGGCCTCTGATGGCAGGCTGTCCGGTAAGACCAGAGAATTGGTGAATGAAGCAGCCGGGTCGCTTAAAGTATATGTCCTGACAGCAGACACCTTTGGTTCAGCCGGGCGGGAGTGTGCCGGTCTGAAGGCTGAATTGGTGATGATTGACAAGGATGATGGCGGACCTGATAAAGAGGCCTTTATTGAAAAAATAGGGGCTGCGCATACGGCAGCATTCGGAAACGGAGTAAATGATGTACTGATGCTGGCCAAGGCAGCGTTGGGTGTTGTCGTTATGGGGCCCGAGGGCTGTGCGGGACAAGCCCTGGCAAGGGCAGATGTGGTAGTAAGGGATATCAATGAAGGGCTGGGACTGCTCCTCAATCCTGTCAGACTGGCTGCTACTCTGCGGAAATAGAGTTCAAAGGAGAAGAGGCTATGACAGTTACTAAAGGATTTGCCAGTGATAATAATGCGGGGGTCCATCCGCGGGTCATGGAGGCAATCACGGCAGCCAACAAGGGCCACGTGTTATCTTATGGTGATGACGAATACACCTTGCGGGCCCGGGAGAGGTTTGCTGATGTCTTTGGGAAAGAGGCAGAGGTTTTTTTCGTATATAACGGTACAGCTGCCAATGTCCTGGGACTGGAGGCAGCTGCAGAGTCCTTCAATGCAATTATCTGTTCTGATGCTGCCCACATAAATGTTGATGAGTGCGGCGCTCCCGAGAAGTTCACCGGCTGTAAACTGCTGCCTGTGCCCACGAAAGATGGGAAGTTAACAGTTGCCGGGATAAAGGCATATATGCACGGCTTTGGCAATCAACACCACACCCAGCCGCGGGTTATATCTGTTACTCAGGCCACGGAGTATGGCACTGTTTATACTTCGGAAGAAATACACCAGATTGCCGGTTTTGCCCATCAAAACGGTATGCTTGTGCATATGGACGGGGCCAGGCTGGCAAATGCGGCGGCAGGCCTCCGGACTGGGCTGATGGAGTTAACCGGGGATGCCGGTGTCGACGTGTTGTCATTTGGTGGGACCAAAAACGGGCTGATGTTTGGGGAAACGGTTGTTTTCTTTAATCGGGAACTGGCACGGGATTTCATATTTATCAGAAAACAGGGGATGCAGCTGGCCTCAAAGATGCGCTTTATTGCTGTACAGTTCGAAGCCCTGCTGACAAATGACCTTTGGTTAAGTAATGCCAGGCATGCAAATAAAATGGCACAGCTTCTTGCCGCGGAGCTGGGAAAAATCCCAGGGGTAAAGCTGACACAGCAGGTTGAAGTAAATGCTGTTTTTGCGGTCATTCCGGCGGAAGTAATTCCCAGGCTTCAGGAAAAGTACTATTTTTATGTGTGGGATGAGGGAAAGAATGAAGTTAGGCTGATGACTTCCTTTGATACGAGTGAAGAGGAAGTGCGCGGCTTTGCCGGGATGGTGCGGGAGACAATCAACTGCTTTGTTCCATCCAGCCAATCTGAATAATTCCCTTAATTACAGAGAGCGGTACAGAGGTACTGTTATAAATCTCCATAACGGTGGCATTGGGGTTGGCTTTGATAAACTCAGAAATTGTATCATAATATTGTTTTGCTCTGATCATGCAGCCTTGACAAAAAGGCTGACCGGTGACATGACCACAGATAATGCAATTATATTGTTGGCGCATCTGAATCCTCCGTTTAGAATTGCGGTATTTGACAATACATGATATATATTCTATAAAAGATAGAAATACCCTTCCGCTTTTGAGAACATTGTTGAGTTAAAAAATAATATGCGGTGTTTGGCATCAGATGAAAAAACGAGGGAATAGTTAACCCCTCGTTTTTTTGCGGTTCAAAATCTAATAGTAATACGGCTGGTTATAGTTTAAGTAGTCGTAATTACCACCACTTACCTGTTGTACTGTACCGCCTGCGCTCATTATAGATGTCATCAGGTTTTGTAATCCCATTGAACCTCCTAATAGAGGAACTCTTACAATAAGACTTATACCCTGCGGAGATGTCACCTCAAGTATGTTTAATAAGTTTATCACAGCACCTGCAGGAATATGCACCCTCAAAACAGTACCGGGAGGTGAAGGCATCATTCCATACGTTCCATCATAGGGATAGCAGTTCTGGACATTATTCATTGCCAGCTTCACTCCTTTCTGGTTCACGATACATTTTATGTAGTCCGGATTGGTTTGGTTACATAACAAGTTACAAATAATATTTTTTATGCCACACGGGAAAAGATATATTGGCATAAAATGTAATAAATGGTATAATATAATATGTGTTTTGGGAGCAGATGGGTTCAAAAATGATGGGAGAGTGGAGAACTGTGAAGAAAATTGTGTTTTTGTTTGCCGCCCTGGTATGCTTACTGACAATATCCCCACCGGCACTGGCTGCCTATCCGGAGATTACAATCACGGTAAATGGCAGCAGAATAGCCAGTGATGTCAAGCCGTATATCGATGCCAATGATAGGACAATGGTCCCCATTCGTTTTGTAGCTGAAGCCCTGGGTTCAGAAGTGGACTGGAACCAGAAAACAAAGGGAGTGAGTGTGAAACGAAAGGAAAATGCAGTCTACCTTTGGGCGGGCAGGCAGGACTACACCGTCAACGGGAAAAGCAAAACAATGGATACAGTCCCTGTGATTCTGCCGCCGGGCCGGACTATGGTGCCGGTAAGGTTTGTAGCCGAAGCGCTGGGGTGTACGGTGAACTGGGACAGCGCGACCCGGACTGTGATGATTGTGCTGGACAATGGCTATGTGCTGCCCGAGGAGACGGATTTAGATATTGAAATTCCTGCAGTGGGGAAAAACTTCAATGATGTTGATATCGAAATCCTGGTCCTGATGTATAAAGATATGGCTTCACAAGAGGATGATTTATACGCCCTATTGGCAAGCAAATTCGGGGAAAAGTCAGGTCGGGAAATAACCGACTATGTTTTCAGCAAAAAAGACAGTTTTGATTATTTGCCGGACAGGTCCTGGCAGATTAATAACCAGCAGATTAAAGTAGGTTCCTTGTCAGGAGAAGCGTGGATATATATTCTTATTTATCTTCCGGGGGTGTAATATGTTCAAGCGGATAACCTGTCTGGCAGTCTTTTTACTCATGAGTATGCTTTTTACCGGGCCGTCCCTTGCCGGGGAGTATATCAGGTACATTCCTCCCCCGGCGCCTCCGGCGCAGATCGTAGGCTGTATTACAGATGATAATGATTTCTTGGGATGGGGATATTTTGTGACCATTCTTCCAGATGTGAAGCCGGAATTCTCTTCGATTAGGTTAATAAGATACCCTCAGGATGAACATATGCTGGTCTGGGGCGAGGAACACGGGGATTGTATTAACGGAGTCTACCGGTATTTGGGAATCAACAGATTTAAAGAATATATCACTAATATAAACTGGCCTTATGATGTGCCGGTGAATCCCGGGGCAATGCTGGATGACAACAATTGGATAGCTAATCCCTGGGCAAGCGGCAAGGTGGCCGATAAACTCAAACAAAGAGGAGAACCCCCCATTCATAAAAGTCCCTGGGATGGCGATACCAGGTTTCTTCCCAACATCGTCAAAGGCCTGCAGGCAAAACACACGGCTGAATTCAGGAGCGCTCCCGAATTAACCTGGACAGATTATGTACATATCCTGCAGCCCCCCACTTACTACGGCTGGGGTGTAGGGCGGGCCTGGCACATCAAGAACGGTGAGATACTTTA